>CACWJV010000113.1 GCA_902761265.1 Oscillospiraceae bacterium
GGACGCTACACAAAAGAAAGGACGTGATGATCGTGACGAAGACGCTGATGAAACGCATCGTCTGTTTTCTGATGCTTCTCTGTCTTCTGACCGCGCTGCCTGTTTCTGCGCAAGGTGCAAGTAAATTTGAAAAATCCATTACCGACTTTCCCGAAAGCTACCGGGTCATCCTGCGGCAGGTGCATGAACGGCACCCCAACTGGACGTTCCGTGCCTTAAAAACCGGTCTGTCCTTTTTTGACGCAGTCGCCGCCGAAGGAAAAGGAAACAATTCTCTTGTACCGGCATCGAACAATTACAGCTACATTTTCAAGAGCCACGCCGTCGGCGATTACAATCCGTCCTCCGACACTTATTTGCACAAAGACGGCGGATTCTGCAAAGCAAACAATTATGCGATTTCCTATTTTATGGATCCCCGCAACCATTTTCATGACGCCGGTATCTTTCAGTTTGAAGATTTAAGCTTTGACGATTCCTTCACCGTGGAAACGGTCGATGTGGTTTTAGCCGGAACATTCATGTACAATACCAAAGCGAGCTACTACACATCCAAAGGAACGCAAAAAACTTCGAGTGAAACCTATGCGGAAATGATCTATCAAGCAGGCAAAATGTACAACATCAACCCCTGCTTTTTAGCATCCAAAATCCGCAGCGAAATCGGCGCATCCCCCTCCGGTTCCGTCACCGGTAAAAACAGCACCTATCCCGGGATCTACAATTTTTATAACATCGGCGCATCCGACGGAGCCGGCGCCATTACACGCGGTCTTGCGTGGGCGGCAAACACGACTGCCGGTACCTATCACCGTCCGTGGACAACACCGAAAAAGAGCATTGTCGGCGGCGCACAGTTCCTTGCCGCAACATATATTGCCAAAGGACAGTTCACCGGTTATCTGCAACGTTTTAACGTCAATCCCGACAGCAGCTATAACATGTATCAGCACCAGTATATGACGAACGTCAGTGGCGCTGCCGAGCAAAGCTACGGTTCATATTATACCTATTTGTCCAACGGCCTGCTGGAGAACCCGTTCATCTTCACGATTCCGGTTTATGAAAACATGACCGGCGCTGCCGATAATTCCGGCACGCTTACACTGACAGACGCAAAAAGCCAGAAAGCCGAAGTCGCTTTATCTTTCAATATCAACGTCAGAACCGGCCCTTCACAAAACCACGACAAACTCGATCTTACCCTGGCGCCCGGCACCAAGGTGACGATTCTGGATACAACGCTGACCGACAGCACCTATTATGACAGCATCCTGCGCTATCCGAACTGGTATCAGATCAAATTTAAACAAGGCGGCAAAACCTATAAAGGGTATGTTCCCTGCGGCTTTTTGAAAGTGACAACTTCTGTGGCTGCAACGCTCGGCGAATATACGCCGAAAGTTTCGGGCAGCAAAAACCTGCAATACCGCTTTGTTGCCATCACACCTTCGACCGTCTCGATCGTCAACGACACGAAACTGAACTTTATTGCGAAAGGAAACGCCACCGTCCTCGCCTATGATTCCACAGGACGTTTCGCGATTCTCAACTACGTTGTCAGCGGTTCCGGCTCTGCTTCGCAGACAACAACGACAAAACCGACTACGACAAAACCCACAACAACAGCGCCAACGACGACAAAACCAACCACTACAAAAGAAACCCAGCCCACCGCACAATCGCCCGCACTCGAAAACGTGCAAAAGCTGTGGCAAACCGGCAGCACCGCAAATACAGTCAGCATTCAATGGGAGCCAGTCTCCGGCGCAACCGGATATCGTGTGTATCGCTATGATACAAACAAACAGTCCTTCCAGCCGATGTTGGACACAACCGGAGCATCCTGCACGCTGCGGGATCTTGCAGCCGGGGAAAGCGTCCGGATTCAGATCAAAGCGTTTCACGAAGCAGACGGCAAAACCGACTGGAGCGACGCGTCCCCGGTCCTGACTGCTGTGACAACACCGAATGTTCCAACAGCTCTGACTCAAAAAAGCGCCGCATCCGACAAGGTGACGCTGACCTGGAAGGCGTCCACGGGCGCATCCGGATATCAGATTTGTCAATATGACAGCGCTTCCTGCAGCTATAAAAAAGTTGCCACAAGCGCCCGGACAACCTGTATCGTTTCCGCACTCAAGCCAAGCACGGAATACCGGTTTACGGTCCGTGCACTCTATAAAGTGGCAGACGATACAATCGAAAGCGGTGATTCCGCAGTCTGCACCGCGCACACCGGACCTGCAAAAGTCACCGGTCTGACGCAAACAGATACAACCACGCAAGGCTATACGCTAAGCTGGAAAAAGTCGGCCAATGCAACCGGCTACCGGATCTACACCGTTGATTCGAAAACAGGCAAAACGACGCTGATCGGAAAAACGACAAAAACCACCTACGCGGTCAAAAAGCAAACAGCCGGCCAGATAACCGTTTATAAAGTCAAGGCGTATACCAAAATCAACGGCACCGTTTACTACGCCACCGTCAGCGACACCTTCCAGGCGGCTGCCCGACCGGCGCAAGTGACCGGCTGCAAACAGTATCAGGCCAGCGACAACAGCGTATGGCTCAAATGGAAAACCGTGCCCAACGCCACAAGCTACGGTGTCTACCGCTATACGGGAAACAAAAAAAAAAAAGTCAAGACGGTAAAAAAGGCAAAAGCCGTGACACAACGATGAAATTCCGCGTGCGCGCGTTCATCCGATTGGACAACCTGACCCTGAGCGGCAAATACAGCACCGCGATCAAAGCGGAAACAGATAAATAATCAACTCGAAATAAGGAGACTGCAACATGAGCAAAGGAAAGTTTTATATCACAACAGCCATTGCCTATACGTCACGCAAGCCGCACATCGGCAACAGTTATGAAATCGTGCTGACCGACGCAATCGCCCGTTATAAGCGGCTGCAGGGCTACGATGTCTTTTTCCTGACCGGCACAGACGAACACGGCCAGAAAATCGACGAATATGCCAAAGCGGCGGGCGTCAGCCCGAAAGCATACGTTGACAAGGTTGCCGGCGAGATCCGCGCCATATGCGACCGGTTGAATACAACCTACGACAAATTCATCCGCACCACCGATGACTACCACGAGAAAGCGGTGCAAAAGATCTTCCAGAAGCTTTATGACAAAGGCGATATCTACAAGAGCGAGTATGAGGGTATGTACTGCACACCCTGCGAATCGTTTTGGACGCCGTCACAGCTCAAAGACGGCAAATGCCCCGACTGCGGCGGTGAAGTACACCCCGCAAAGGAAGAGGCGTATTTCCTGCGTCTTTCAAAATACCAAAAGCAGTTGGAAGATTATATCGAGCAAAACGAAAACTTCATCTATCCCGAAAGCCGCAAAAAAGAGATGCTCAACAACTTCATCAAGCCGGGATTGCAGGATCTCTGTGTGTCGCGCACCTCGTTCAAATGGGGTATCCCTGTCCCGTTTGACGGCGACCATGTGATCTATGTGTGGATCGATGCGCTCTCGAACTATATCACAGCGCTTGGCTATGATCCGGACGGCAGCGGTGAGCTTTACAAAAAGTACTGGCCGGCAGACGTACACATCATCGGCAAAGACATTGTGCGTTTCCACACAATCTATTGGCCCATCATTCTGATGGCGCTCGGCGAGCCGCTCCCCAAGCAGGTCTACGGTCACCCGTGGCTGCTGTTCGGCGAGGATAAGATGAGCAAATCCAAGGGCAACGTTATCTATGCTGACGATCTTTGCGATCTGCTCGGCGTTGACGCGGTGCGTTATTACCTGCTGTCCGAGATGCCGCATGCAAACGACGGCTCTATCACCTACAGCACCATCATCGAACGCTTTAACTCGGACCTTGCCAACACGCTCGGCAACCTTGTCAACCGTACGATCGCTATGACGCAGAAGTATTTCGGCGGTGTTTTACCGGTTAACGATCAATGCGACGACGCATTCGATCCGGCGCTCAAGGATGCTGCGATGGCAGCGGTGCAAAAGGCGGACGACTGCATGACAACCTATCACATCGCCGATGCCGTGGAAGCTGTGATGAACTTTGCCAAGGCCTGCAACAAATATATTGATCAGACCATGCCGTGGTCGCTTGCAAAATGCGAAGCACAAAAAGGCAGACTTTCTACGGTGCTTTACAATTTGACCGAAAGCATCCGTTTCCTTGCGGTTCTGCTCACGCCGTTTATGCCGGAAACTGCAAAGAAGATCGCCGAACAGATCAACTGTGATATTCTTTCCTACGATTCCCTCGCCTGTTTCGGCGCCTACCCCCTGAATCATCCCGTCGGCACACCGACGCCGCTGTTTGCACGCATCGACGCGGAAAAGATGATGGCAGAGATCGAAGCGAAACAAAAGAAAGCTGCGGCCAAGGAAAAGACCTTTGCCGAAATCGAAGGCATTGCACAGATCGGGATCGACGATTTTGCAAAGGTTGATCTGCGTGTGGCCGAGATCAAGGATTGCGTCCCTGTCAAACGCGCGAAGAAACTGTTGCAACTGACCCTTGACGACGGCACACAAAAGCCGCGCACCGTTGCCTCCGGCATTGCAAAATGGTACAAACCGGATGATTTGATCGGCAAAAAGGTCATCGTTGTGTCCAACCTCAAGCCGGCTGTGCTCTGCGGTGTGGAAAGCTGCGGCATGATTCTTGCCGCCGACTGCAGCGAAGACGACGTGAAAGTCGTATTTGTTGACAGCAGTATGCCGAACGGCGCAAAGGTTCGCTGAGATGACTGGCATTTTTGACACCCACGCGCATTATGACGACGAGCGGTTTGACGAAGACCGCGATACGCTGTTGCAGGCGTTGCCGCAAAAAGGCGTCTGCCGCGTCATCAACTGCGGCGTAACTCTGGCTTCAAGCCGGACAACGCTCGCGCTTTCGCACAAATACGACTACATCTATGCAGCAATCGGGATCCACCCCGAAGATTGCGGCGATGCAGCCGAAAGTGATTACGATGCGCTGATGGAGCTTTACTGTGACCCGAAGGTCGTTGCCGTCGGCGAGATCGGGCTGGACTATTACTGGGACACCGTGCCGAAGGACGTGCAGATCAAAGCATTCGAACGGCAGTTGGTGCTTGCAAATGAACTGGACTTGCCTGTGATCGTACACGACCGTGAAGCACATGCAGATACCATGATGCTGCTGCAAAAGCACCGCCCGCGCGGCATTTTGCACTGTTTCTCTGGTTCCGTAGAGACAATGCAGGAAGCCGTCAAACTCGGGTTTTATATTGGGCTCGGAGGCGCGGTGACGTTTAAGAATGCAAAAAAGCCGCTAGCTGTTGCTGCGGCGGTACCGCTTGACCGGCTGCTGCTTGAAACCGACTGTCCCTATATGGCGCCTGTCCCCTTCCGCGGCAAGCGCAACGACTCATCCCTGATCGCCTATGTGGCAGAAACCATCGCCGCCGTGCGCGGTATGGAACCGCAAGTGCTCATTGACCAATGCAGAGAAAACGCAGACCGTTTGTTTCAACTGAAATAAAAGCCAGCGGAAATCTAAAATATAGAAATTGACGAAACGAAAACTCCGGCGTCTGTTCCAGATGCCGGAGCATGTTTTATTTGAAGAAGTCTTTCAGCAAATCCGCCATCGGATTGTTCTTTTTCTCCTTGGCCTCCTGCTGTGCCTGCTTGCGCATATAATTCATCACCTCGGCCTTGCCGGCGCCGTCTTTGGCGCGGCGCGCCTGAAAAACGCTGAGCTTTTCGCGGTAGCCGCAAACGCAGACAAACATCTTCTTGTCGCCCTCGCCGCGCAGCTCCAGCTTCTTGTGGCAATTCGGGCAGCGTGCGTTGGTCACAGTGGATACGCCCTTACGGTAGCCGCATTCGCGGTCCTGACAGACGAGCATCTTGCCTTTTTTGCCGTTGACCTCCAACATGTATTTGCCGCAGATCGGGCAGCGTTCGTGCGTGATATTATCATGGCGATACTGTGCGTTGGACGCGATCACCTGACCGACCAGCGACGTCGCATAATCGCGCATTTCCCCGATAAAGCGTTTTGGATCGGCTTTGCCTTGGGAGATCGCCTGCAACTGCTGTTCCCACTGCGCGGTCAATGTTGCAGATTTGAGATCCTTCGGCGCAATGTCGATCAACTGCTTGCCCTTTGCAGTCGGGTGGATCTCCTTGCCCACACGCTCAATGGAAAAGTTATCGAACAGCTTTTCAATGATATCGGCGCGGGTCGCCGGTGTCCCGAGTCCGCTGGTCGTTTCAATCACAGCTTTCAGCTTACGGTCGTCGATCTGCTTGCCGGGATGCTCCATCGCGGTCAACAGCGTCGCTTCCGTATAACGCGCCGGCGGACGAGTCTTTCCTGCAACGATCTTTGTGCCGCGCAGTTCAAGCGTCTGCCCGTTTTTGAGCGGCGGCAGTTGCTGGGTTTTGATCTCAACGTCCTCTTCGTCTTCGTCAAAGCCCTGTGCATAGTATGCCTTCCAACCCGGATCGCGCACGATCTTGCCTTTGGCATAAAAGTTTTTGCCGCCGATGGAGACCGTCAGTTTCACTTCATCATATTCAAACGGTTTCGAGAGCACCGCAAGAAAACGCTTAATCACAAGGTCGTAGATCATCCGTTCCTCGTGGCTCATCTTCATGAAATTCGCCGGCTGTTCGGTCGGGATGATGGCGTGGTGATCGGTTACTTTGGCGTTATTGACGATATACTTTGTCTGAATCGGACTGCGCGATAGCGCCATTGCCGCCTTTTGAAACTGTCCCTGCGCCGCGGCACGCAGACGCTCAGGAATGGTCGGCACAATATCGTCCGTGATATACCGCGAATCGGTACGCGGATAGGTCAGCACTTTGTGAAATTCATACAAGGACTGCATGTAGGACAACGTCTGTTTTGCGGAATAGCCATAGAGCTTATTCGCGTCACGCTGCAGTTCAGTCAGATCGTAGGCAGCCGGCGGCGGCGTCCGCTTCGGCGTGCGTTCGAGTGCGGTGACAACCGCTTTTTGTCCTTTGAGCTGCGCGGCCAATCCGTCAACAAACGCCTTATCGGAAAAGCGCGTGTTGTTTTTACTGTCACGAAAGGTCGCCGTAAAGCCGGAAAACTGTGCCTGCAGCGTATAGTAATCCTTCGGCACAAAGGCACGGATCTCGTTTTCACGCTCCACGATCATCGCGAGCGTCGGCGTTTGTACGCGACCGGCAGAGAGCGAAGCGTTGAACCGGCACGTCAGCGCACGCGTCACGTTGAGACCCACCAGCCAGTCCGCCTCGGCACGCGACTGGGCGGAGGCGTAAAGATTGTCATATTGCTTTGCCGGCTTCAAATTTTGAAATCCTTCTTTGATCGCGCGGTCGGTTTGCGATGAGATCCAAAGCCGGTACGTCGGCTTTTTCCAGTGCGCTTTCTGCATGATCCAGCGCGCAACCAGCTCGCCTTCCCGGCCGGCGTCGGTCGCGATCACGAGCGATCCGATGTCTGCGCGTGCCATGAGTTTTTGCACGGTATAGAACTGCTTTTTGGTCTGCCCGATCACGACGAGTTTCATCTTTGTCGGCAGCATCGGCAAATCCTCAAGCCGCCACGCTTTGTATTTTTCGTCATAGGCGTCAGGATCGGCGAGCGTCACCAGATGGCCGAGCGCCCAGGTCACAACGTACTGACCGCCCTCGATAAAGCCGTCGGCTTTGCGTGTAGCGCCCATCACGCGGGCAATATCGCGCGCAACAGAGGGCTTTTCCGCCAAGATCAACTGTTTCATTTTGCCGCTCCTTTCACAACGGAAAAGCTGCTGTTTTCTTCCTGCAGCCTGTCAATCATCTGTTGTACGTCGTCTTTGCCTACAGTCTGATAGGCTTCGAGCGTTCCGAACAGTGTTGATCCTTTGAAATATGCATCCACCATCTGATAGGCAAGATCGTCCACATCGTTGAAGCCACGGATTTCCAAACCATAGAGCCGTTTGCGCGACAGGTCAAATTCCTCCTCGGAAACGCCGCGTTCCTGCAAATCATGAATGCGCGCCAAAAGAGCGTCTTTCACGCGTTGCGGATCGGTGCTCTCACCTGTAAACATCGGCACGGCAAAGCCGCGGCCGTTGAAATAATAGCAGGTAAACGTCGGATTGATCAGTCCTTTGGACAACAGCTCGTGATACAGCGGAGAAACCTTTCCTGCGATAATGTCAAGCGCGATTTCCATGGCGCAAAGTTCGTTGTCAGACCGCACCAGCGGTTCGGAAGGCTGTTTGAAACCCAGTGCGAATTTTGGCAAATCGACCGCCATCGTCGATTCAATATATGCGGTTTTTACCGTTTCGGATTCGGTTTCCACAATCTGTTCAAACCGGATCGGATCTTCCCGTTTCAACACTTTGTCACACACACGCAGCACCTGATCGCGCGTCACGTTGCCGGCAACAGCAAGCACCATATTGGAGTGGTTATAAAATGTCCGGTAACAGTCATACAGCAGATCGGCGGTAATCTGTGCAATAGAATTGATCGTGCCGGCAATATCGATGCGCACCGGGTTTTTATGATAGATGGCACGCAGCAAATTGAACTCCAGCGCCCAATCCGGGTCGTCCTGATACATGCGGATTTCCTGTCCGATGATTCCCTGCTCTTTTTGTACCGTCTGCGCAGTAAAATAGGGATGTTTGACAAAGTCGAGCAAAATCTCAAGATTCTCCTCCACATGATCTGCGCACTGGAACAGATAACAGGTGCGGTCAAACGACGTAAATGCATTTGCAGAGGCGCCGGTCTTTGCAAAACGTTCAAAGGCGTCGAGTTCTTCACTTTCAAACAGTTTATGCTCCAGATAATGCGCAATGCCTTCGGGTACGCGGGTATATTCTGCTTCGTCCTCCAATTTAAAGCAGGTATCAACGGAACCGTATTTTGCGCCGAACATGGCAAACGCGCCGGTATACTGCGGCTGTTCCATCACAAGCACAGTCAGACCGCTGTCGTGCCGGATTTCATAAAACTGTTCGCCGAGCAGCTCGCTTCGAATCATCTTTTCTTTCATCGCTTACGCCTCCTTTTTGCCGCTTTTCAGCACAAAGGCCGTATCTTCCGTGATCATATTCGCGGCAAGGATTACTTCTTCGCGGCTGACGGTTTCCAGCATCTGCGCAATCTGTTCCGGCGTATAAAACGTGCCGGAGATACCGAATCCTTCGAGCCACGAAATTGTACTCATATTGCTGTCAGTCACAGAATACAAACTGTCGGCAAGCGCGCGTTTAGCCTGAGCCAGCGTTTCGTCCGTAAAATTGCCGGCGCGCACCTCATCAAGCTCATGACGGATCGCTTCCAGCGCTTTGTCGGCGTTTTCGGTTTCAATGCCGCTTTCCACCACGATCAGACCCTTGTTGCGCAGCAGCCGCGCACTGCAATAATAGCAAAGGCTCATCTTTTCGCGCACATTTTGAAACAGTTTGGAAAACGTGCCGCCGCCGAAGATCGCCGTCATCAGGCGGATTGCCGCGTAGTTATCCATGTCATACGTCATGCCGGCACGGTAGCCGATGACGAGTTTGCCTTGATTCACATCCTGCGTTTCCGTCAAGGTCTGGGTATCGTAGCTTTCGGTCAAAAACTCTGTGCGCAGTTCAGGCAGATCGGTCTTTTCCACCGCGCCGAGCCTTGCTTTCAGCGTATCCATAAGCACAAGCGGCTTTGTTGAGCCGACGAAGCAAACAGCAGTTGTTTTCCGTCAATGGCGTCCAGTTCCGCCTTGCAGCCGCGCGGATTGCGGCGGTATGGCTCATCCTTGCACATCTCCTGCGTCATCCGCTGCAAAGCATACATGCGCTTATCATCATTTTCAGAATCAAGCTGCTGTTTGAGCAGTTGTTTTTCGCGTGCAACGTCAGCCGCCTTGAACCCTTCCGGCGTCACATCCGGCTGCAGCAGACAATCGCACAACAGCTCAACGCCGGCGTTACAGATGCTTTCGTTGTCAAGCGCAAAACGGTCGTCCACACACGAGAGTACCAGCGACAGTACTTGTATTTCGCCCTGTTTGCGGATCACCGGTGTGATCGTTGCGCCGTAAAGCGA
>CACWJV010000114.1 GCA_902761265.1 Oscillospiraceae bacterium
GAGAACTGCATCGTACCGCCGCAGCGGTCGCAAAGCAGCATTTCACCGCGCAGTTGGTGCACCGGGCAAAGCAGCATCTTGCTGCTGCCGCAGCTGCAGTGCGCAGTTATGACAATGTTTCTGTCAAACTCCAACACCGCATTTTCTCCAAGATCGTTCTTGATTACTCGTAGGATTTTACTCAATGTAGTTTTGTAGGCTGACCACGGCATTTCTTCAATGGACGCATAGGTGTCATGACTCATGCAGTCCGGCTTTTCCTGATATTCCACAATGTAGGAGTCGTGTGTTAGTCCATTGAATACAAAGCCTTTTCCGGCTAGCGTCGGCAGGTTTCTATCGCTGTGCAGGAGCTTTAGCATCTCCTGTACCTGTATGCCGGCAATGATGGACGAAGACGTCGGCGTGGTCGGAATCTTACCCTCGTTCATCTGCTCATGTGTCAGCATAGCACATGATTTGCGTTTATTGATCAGCCTCCAATCCGTTTCGGTCATGGTACATTCATAACAGGCGCCATGACCCGGAACGAACACACGTGCAAAACCGTTCAGTGCTTCAATCGCGCCGTCGACCCAGGGCTTGTTGACCTTGTAGCACGCCTGATTGATCGCAAGCCGCGCCTCGCGGTTATCCAGCCCGCCGAGCACAACGTCCATTCTGCGAAAAACACCGAGTCCGACGTCATCAATGATGTTTGCAACAAATCCTTTTGCATATACGTCCGGATTCATCTGCCGCGCGCGTTCCGCAGCAACCTCGGCCTTGAAATGCCCGACATCTTCCCGGCGAAAAAGGACTGCGCGAGTTAGATTTGTACTTTCGATGCGATCCATATCGAAGATATAGATTTTGCCGATACCCAGCAGTGCAAGATTTTTGATCAGCTCATTTCCCAGCGCACCGGCGCCAACAACCATAATTGACGCCTGCTTGAGTTTATCCTGATTCCACCAGGGAATCAGGCGTAATCGTGCATAACGATCCTCTTCAAAATCCTTGGCAGACAGTTCAATTCTTTCATTCAAAATGGTAGTTTCTCTCCTTTTACAAGCGGCAAAACTTCGTTTGAATACACCGCGCTTATTGTTTCACCAAAGCTTCCCCTTGGTTATTTTTCAGCGTAAGAACGCCATTTTCATAGGTGAAGGGGAAATGTATGTTTACTTGACCGTCAGATGCAGAAACGGTTGCGTCGACCTTGGAGTCATCCAGATTTACAGAGTAGGTACCGCTGAGCGTCTGATTCGCTTCGTTGATAAAGAGACTGAAATCTCCGTCCAAAAACGTGAATGTGCCTTGACCGCTCAAATTCCAGACACCCTGCAGTGCTTCATCAATCTTCTCTTCACTCACAGCCGGAGAATCTGTTTTTGCATCGGTTTCCTGTTTGTCAACGTTGTCTGTAAGTGAGACTTCCTGCATTTGATAGTTGTCGTTGTTGCCTTTTTCACTGACCATAATTGTAATCGGGCTGTCGTCCGTCCCGACTACGATCTTGCCGAAGGTCACGGTACCGTCTTTCATAGCATTGTTGAAATAAGCGCCGACTAGCTCATATTGTTTGCCGCCTTTACTGGAATAAGGGTAGTTATCATCCAGTTCCACGCCGTTTTGGAAGAACTGAATCTGGAATGCATCCTGGCACTGCGACGGCTTTGCATTAAAATTCTTGAATGCAAAGGAAAACACGTAAGAGAATTCAAAGGATTGCTCGCTGCCGCTGTAAGGGGTAATTAACCCCTCGGCTGCCGGTTCAAACTTCACATACTTGAGATTGCCGGCCTGTGTTGTAAGATCGATCGAAGTCACATACGGATCGGCTTCCTGCGCTTGTGTCGGTGCTTGTGTTTCTTTATCTGCCTCGGTCACATTCTGAGCACTTTCTGTTAGCATTGTATCCTGCGGTCCCGCATTTTTCTCTTCCGGTGTGGATTTGCTGCATGCAAACAGAGAAAGACTGAGCAACAGCACCAAACTGACGGACATGATCTTTTTCCAAACACCGATTCTGCGATTTGTTTTATTCGGGTCACCTGCACCCGCAGTGATTTCTGGCTGCAAACGTAACACGTCGCCGGATTTGATACCTGCTTCGGCGAGCGTCTGCGTTTCCAGAAGCTGCTTTCCGGTTACTTTGTGAATAAACTTGTAGCTGATGGGGTTGCCGTCCGGCCCAAGAGAAGGCAGGTTGATCTTTTCAACCAGTTTTACCATGATTACACCGCAGCGGACATCGTCGGGAAGACCGACCTTTTGTTCCTTGTTGCCTGTTGCGTCAACAATAATTACGTCTAATCTTGCCATTTTTTTGACCTCCAAATCTTTTTCTTGTTTTCATGATTTTCTGTACGATTATTTTTTGATTTTTGCTTTGTTATCTTTACACAAAAGGAAAATGAAAAGCGCAATAATGAATAATCCAAGTACCAGAAGCAAAGAACCAAACCCAAAGCGTAGGATTTCCGACGCGTAAAGCATATTATTGGCGCCTTGTGCGGCTGCATTTTGAATGCCGGTGTAGGCGTCGCCGCCGTAGGAAAGGCTGGACTCGTAAGAGCCCGTGCTCATGCCATAGGTGATAAGACCGAGTACGGTGGAAAGCAAGCCTGAAACGATTCCGATTATGCAAGCAATCAGTTTCAAGAACCCTTTGTTTTTGCTCTTTATTGCCGGTGCAGGTCTACTTTGTGTCGCATATAATGAAGTGGCGCCGGGTTGGGCTGTCTTGGGCAACGAAGCGCCGGTGAAGGCTGCAGAAACCTGCTCGGTTGCAGCTGCAGGCGATGCAGACGACGGTGCAGTTGCAGTCGACGCAGTTGCGGACGGTACGGATGCAGACATCGTGGGCCGGTCGGTCAGAGGGGCGCTGCACCGGAAACAGAATTTATTGGCGGCGTCGTTCGGGGTGCCGCAGCTCGGGCAGTTCTTTTGAGTCGGTTCTGCTGTCGGTTGAGTACGGCGCATCTGCGGTCTGCCGCATTTGGGACAGAACTTCTGCGTGTTTTCCATCACGGCTCCGCAGTTTTCACACGTCAGAATACTTGCTTTGCTTTGTCCGTGATTTCCGGCACAGCCGAATGTCGTACAGCCCAGGTTTTCATCCCAGCAGCTTTTGTGATGTGCAATGCCGCATTTGGGGCAGACCTGCACTTTGTCGCCGGCTCGGATTTCTGTTTTGCAATAGGGACACATTTTTCCAATATAGTTTTCCATAGAAACCTCCTGCTTTATAAAAGACTTGATAGTTGTTCGAGCGCGTTCGCCATACGGGTATCATAGTTTTGAAAATCCGATTTCCAGGAGTTGTAGTTCCCGCTCGGAGAAATGACGTTTTCAAACAAGTCAAGATACGTTCGATAGGTTTGTTTAACTGCATCCCGCACGGATATAAGCGCCTGATTCTTACCGTCAGGGACTTGCAGCAGTTTATTGAATCTGTTCTGAATGGTATTTGCTGACAACTTGACCGCCGCAACATTTGTCCGCTGTGCGTTATGGGCGGCTTCTATCGCATCGTCCGGGTCATATAGCCGTTTCCCGTTATAGTACGGATAGCTGGAGGATACATATTTGTACCACGCTGAATGAATCTCGTTGCCGATCTCTTCCAGATACTTTCCGACTTCTAAACAGTCCAGGTAGAAATCCGATGCGGTTGAAAGATATGTTTCAATCGCCTGCTTCTTCTTTTGAGATGCAATCACATGTCCTGTAAGGATGCCGCCGACAGCGCAGACAATCACAAATATCGAGAGAACAATTGCAATTGTTTTTCCGCTTTTTTTCTTTCTCTTTACGACAGCAGCGTTAAATTCGGAGATTGCAGCACTGACGCCTGCATCTGTAGTGATTCCGACTTTTTGTCCGCATTCCGGACAAAAGTCATGCGTGGTGTCCACCGGGGCACCGCACTTTTGACAAACAAGGCGCCTGTTTGGGTTCGGCATACCGCATCTTGGGCAATAAGCTTGTGTGTCTTCCAGCGCAGCGCCGCAGCCCGCACATCTTATGCCGGGATAATCCGGATACTCGTTCATGACAGTTCTCCTTTTTTGGAAGATCAATACTTTTCAAGTTTTGTGCCATAGGTGACGGAGCTTGAATAGACATTGTAGAAATGCACAGAATAGTCGTCTCGATAGGAATACTTCACGCTGAACGCGCCGTTGGCAAGAGTAAGGGTTGTGCTGTCGTCAATTCTGACGGTGGTGGGGAGCGTCTTCAAATTCTTTACCTCGAAGCTCTCTGTTGTGAGCCTGGCCTTGCATTGCGAGGACAAACTCGAATAGTTGTTGAAATAATAATAGGAAACCGTGCCCTTGAGCGTGAATGTGCCGTTCCTGTTCAGAATACATCTGACGGTTATGGTTTGCTCCGTTTCCACCTCGTCAAGATACCAGCTATCCCAGCTCCCGGTTCGGATATAGACGTTTCTCGACTCGATATAGTTTTTCGACGCACGCCATTTGCCGCAGACATTCAAGAAGGGCTGGCTGTTCTCCAGCAGTTTGACTCGTTCGCCTGCATGAATCTTATTATAGGACAAATTTGCCGGAAGCTTTTTGAACATCGAAAGTGCCTTGTTCAGATTGCCGGCCTGAGCTTCCTGTTCGGCGTCCATGAGATCACAGACTTTGAGCAAGTTCTTCGCGTCCTTGTAATCCCCGGCAGCCTGCAGATGTTTTCGGGCGCTGTCCGTATCCGTGGAAAGTGCTTCTTTGCCAAGAGCATAATGAGCTTGGTCGATCCGTTGGGCGCTATCCTCCACATCACCGGCTTTTTCAAAGTATTCGAGCGCTTTGACATAGTTCTTCTTTTGTACCTGCTCCATACCGTTTGCATAATTGACATATGCCTTGCTTTCTTTGGTGGAAAGCAGAGAGAAAACTTTTGAAGCGTCGCCATATTGTTTTTTCTGAATCAGCGCCTTGCCGCAATCCGCAATACGTGTTTCGGCATCGGCGTGGTTTTCGGAATCGTTGAACGCGTTTGCTGCGTCCAAATACTTTTCTTCGTCCTGCAGCGCTGCACCGTAAGCATAATAGGTTTCGGGAAGTTTTTCGTCGCTCCCAAGGAATCCTTCTGCCTGTTTGTATTCTTCGATCGCAAGGACATAATCTCCGCTTTTTACTGCTTTTTCCGCTTTCATAAAATGCGGAAGATAGGGCATAACGAAGATTACAAACAATACTGCAAGCGCAACGAGCACAGCAGCAGCGGACGAAATACCAATGATGCGTCCGGCTTTCTTTTTCTTTTTCTTCTTCAGAATTTCAATCTTTTTGTCCAAAAACGCTTGCCATTCCGAAATGTTGCGATAACCGGAGATGGTGTCGCAGCTTGCACGCAGGCCCTCAAGCTCCTTCAACGATGTTGCTGTTTTCGCTTTTTCACAAATATCTTTGTATCTGCTCTTTTGCAAATCCTCTTTGCTTGCGCCGCAGTTTGTACAAAACTGCTGGTCGTCGCTGAAAATTGCACCGCAGGAGCAGGTCAATGACATCGTGCTGTGTTTCTTTTCTTTTTTCATATTTTCATCCGTCCTTTTCCTGTACTTATGTTTCCTTTTCGGTATAACCAAAAACTATTGTAAAGATTTTGAAATCAAAAACAATACGCTTGGAACGAAACTGCCGAAATCGGGAACGAAATGCAACAAAGCGTGACAATCTTCTTCAAAAAGTCCCCAAAATAAACAAATCATCCGCGTCACGAAGCGGCAAAAATGCCGTGTAACGCGGATGAAAATGACGTTTGATTCCAGCGGGATGTGCCGCCGGTTGTTATCTTTTGAACAGCTTAAACAGCTTCTTGAATAAAGACAGGATTGCAGCAAGCGTTGCCTGGAAGCGCTCAACAATTTTGTCGAACAGTGATTTTTCCGGTTCCGGCTTGCCGGGGCTGTTTGGCTGTTTCGGTTCTGTCGGCTCGTCAACAAAGTGCAGCACGAATTGTTCAGTGTAGCTTTGGCTGTCGGCTTTCAGGTTTTCCGGAAGCAGATCGCTGCATGACAGAGAGAGGATCAGATTTCGATCCGGGTTGTTCAGAATCGAAGCAAAAGCACTGTTGAAGTTCGCGTAGCCCAACGGTTTCATGGAGAACACGTTCAAACGTGTACCCGAAGGGATACGGAAGTGTGCTTCATCGATGATTTTTCCATTCTTAAGGATGTCATACACGATTTGCTTTTCCCCGTCGACAGCGCGCAGCAGCAAACGGTCGAAGCAAAGCGAAACAACCGTTTTGTCAATACAGAGCACACTCGCTGCATTCAACAATGCGGGAAGATCCATCTCGGGCGTGCTGTCACGACCGGATACGGTGACTGTGCCGTTTGTTTCGGAATAATACAGTACAGGTGCATCGCAGCTTGAAACAGTTGTGCCGGCGGGGGCAAAGACGCTTTCCAAATTCGGGCATGCGGCAAAGCCTGTGCCGTCCATTGCAGTCACACCGCTTCTGATATACACGCTGTCGATCGACGCCCTGCAGCTTTCCCACGGCACCGTGCCAAGATTGCCCGACGCACCGTCGCCGGAGATTACGAGTACACCGTTTTCGGCGTACCAGAACAAGTTGTCGCCGCATCTGCCATACTGTGTGCAGTCGATCGGCGCAAGGCAAAGGTCGCACAGCCCGTCGCCGTCGCTGTCCTTATGGGCGGTCAGCGGCACCGTCTGCGCTGCGGTTGTCACGTCGCCGCAAACCGTACAGGTGTACGCTGCGGTCAGACCCGTATCCAGGCAGGTGGCGTCTTTTGCCGGGCTGCTGATCGCCGGGCTGTGCCCTGTTGCGGATAGAGTGACGCCGTATTCGAGCGTGACGCCGCACCAGGTGCAGACCGTGTCGCCGGAATAGCCCGCTTCAAGACATTTTGCCGGAACTTCATTTTGCAGTGCGGTTTCCGGGTGTTCGCAGATATAGGCGCCGCAGTCGTCGCAATAGCCGTTGCGGTCGTCGTCCGCGTGCGGGAGCATGGCGATCTTTTCCGCTGTGGAAGCCAAAACCTCACCGCAGCGCG
The DNA here is from genome assembly GCA_902761265.1 of Oscillospiraceae bacterium. GTDB lineage: Bacteria > Bacillota > Clostridia > Oscillospirales > Acutalibacteraceae > UBA6857. Next base: position 7,025 of record CACWJV010000114.1, read on the forward strand.
TGCAGCGGGTCACGTTGTCGTAGGAACCTTCGGCGGTGCAAG
>CACWJV010000115.1 GCA_902761265.1 Oscillospiraceae bacterium
CCGCGCACGGTAAATGTGAACGTGTCGCCGGTCTGTGTCAGCGTGAAAAAAGGACTCGGCAAATTGAACGCCGCGCGTACTTCCGGCCCGGGGAACGCGCCGTCGCCGATGCGGATTTTCTGCACATATCCTGCATCGCTTGCAACACATTTGCCGACCCACTTGCGCGCCGTTTCTTTGAGATTCGCGCCGTCCAGTGCGGCCGATTGTTCCAAAAACGCCACCTTTGTCAGCGTCAGCGTCGTCTCGAGCTTCGGCGACAGCTCGTCGCCGTCGGCTGTAACGGACGGCAGATAGGGCAGCTTTTTGCCCCAGACGGTGGCGGCGCTTTCGGTTTTGCCGGGAGAGAGCGCATGGTACGCCGCAAGGATCGGTGCGCCGTCATACAGCAGCACCTCGTCTTTGACACTGTCCACCGCCTGCGAGAGCCGTGCCTGCCGCTGCGCGTAGTTTTCGCCCCACGCGGCGCGCAACTCGTCGTCGCTGAGAAAACCCTGACAGGTGTCCGGATCGTCGGTCAGCGTGTCGCCCTGCTGCAGCCGGTACAGCGCATAGGTGTGGGCGGCGACCGTTTGCGCCTTGAGCGCTTCCATCTCCAGATCCGGCGCGATCTCCGCCGCCAGCACACCGCAAAGATAGTCGCGCCACGAAACGGTGACGGAGCTGCCGTCTGCCGTGCGCAGCAGCGTGACGGATTGTGTGCCGCTGCCGTTTGGCTGTGCCGGCGGCAGCAGCGCGGAAAGGGGCGACAGGCAAAACGGACACGCGGCGACGGCCAGCAGCAAAATGAGCACAAGAACCAAGGAAAACTTCATTTTACTTTCATCCTTTGTTGATTCAGTGAATTGACTTTCTTTCACAGATGAAATATAATAAATAGAACAACTATTTTTACTATATTTTATTTTCCTGTGCGATGATAAAGAACAAGCAGGGGGAAAAAGAAGAACAGGAGGCACTGCATGGCGAACCAATTATTCAATCCGATGTCCTCGGAACTGCTCGAAGCCATGTGCAGCAAGATTGAACGTAAAAGTCAGATCAACCCCGACGACTTTTGGAAATACGGCGTCAAGCGCGGTTTGCGCAACCACGACGGCACCGGCGTGATGGCGGGTTTGACCAAGATCTGCGCTGTAGAAGGCTACTATGTGGACGACGGCGAACGTGTGCCCAAAAAAGGTAAACTGAAATACCGCGGTATCAATATTCAGGAGATCGTGGACGCGTGTGAAAAAGAGAACCGCTTCGGCTTTGAAGAGGTGGCCTATCTGCTGATTTTCGGCTCGCTGCCGTCGCAGGAGCAGCTCGATCTGTTTCGCAACGCGCTCGGCCTTTGCCGCCGGCTGCCGGAGGATTTCATCGAAGACGTCATTATGAAAAACGCGTCGTTCGACGTGATGAATGAGATGGCGCGCTGCGTGCTCGCGCTTTATTCCTACGACGAGACCGCCGATGAAACCAACCTCGAAAATGTGCTGCGCCAAAGCGTGCAAATCATTTCCCAGATGCCGCTGATTATGTCCTATGCCTATCAGGTCAAGCGCCATAAATACTACGGCAAAAGCATGTATTTCCACCCGGACAAGCCCGAGCTTTCCACCGCAGAACTGATTTTGCGCTCTATCCGCTCCGACCGGCACTATACCGACGACGAAGCGAAGCTGCTCGACTTTTGTCTGATGCTCCACGCAGAACACGGCGGCGGCAACAACTCCACGTTTACCTGCCGTGTGCTGACCTCCAGCGGCACGGACTCCTACGCGGCCTATTCCTCCGCTGTCGGCGCGCTCAAAGGCCCGCGTCACGGCGGTGCAAACCTCAAGGTTTGCCGTATGCTCGACGATATGCTCGCGCATATCGAAGACGTGACCGACGAAGCGCAGGTGGCGGCCTATCTCGAAAAGATTATCCGCAAAGAGGCGGGCGACCGCAGCGGTCTGGTCTACGGTATGGGCCACGCGGTCTATACGATCAGCGACCCGCGTGCGCAGATTTTGAAGGAGAAAGCGCGCAAATTTGCCGAAAGCTCCGGGTTCCATAAGGAATTCACACTCGCGTGCCTGCTTGAAAAGCTGACGCCGGAAATCTTCCGCCGTGTTACAGGCAGCAGCAAACCGCTGTGTGCCAACGTCGATTTGTATTCTGGCATCGTGTATAAGCTGCTCGATATCCCCGAAGATCTCTTCACACCCCTGTTCGCCACGGCCCGCATCGCCGGCTGGTCGGCGCACCGGATGGAAGAACTGCTCACCGGCGGCCGCATCATCCGCCCGGCGTATAAGAGCGTGGCGCTTCCGAAAAAGTATGTCCCGATCAGCGAGCGTATTTCCAACTATCTGACGACCACGACCTATGTGCCGGCGGAAGACAGAATCTATACGGAGGGAGAAGAGGTCTTATGAAAAAGAACAGCAAAGACACCCTGACGATCCAGAAGGCGCTGCTTGCGTTTTTGGTTTTCTTCGTCTGCTTCACCGTGATCCGCATCATTGAGGTTGCGGTCGGCATCGACGCCGCCACCGGCTTTTTCAAACAGTCGAGTCCGCTGCACGGCCTGTTTTATGCGCTGGTCATCTGCGGCTGTGCGGTGCTCGCCGTCTATAGCTTTTTGAGCAAACCGGCGTCCGAACTGCGCACGATCGGCTTTCGTTCCGTGGCGCTGTGCATCATGGCAGCGCTGCTCGGTCTTGCTTTTTTGGGCGACGGTCTTGCAGCATTCGGCCAGATCAGCGACCTGCACGCGGCCGGCGGCTCGTTCCGCGAACGGATGAGCTCCGGCGAGCTGCCGCTGACGCTGCGCGGCATCTTCGGCGTTTTGTCCGCGGTTTATAGTTTCGTGCTGGCGCATTCTTATCGCACCGGCAACACAGCGGCTGCCAAAGCGCGCATCCTTGCGCTGTCTCCCATCTGCTGGGCGGCGTTCCGGATGGTGCATCATTTTGTGCGCAAAATCAGCTTTACCAAGGTTTCCGACCTGTTTTTCGAACTGCTGATGCTCGGTGCGATGCTGCTGTTTTTCATGGCGTTTGCGTCTGTCACAAGCGGCATCTATTCCGACGGTACGGCGTGGCGGCTGTGCGGGTTCGGCCTTCCGGCGGCGCTGCTTGCCGGCATGCTGTCGCTTCCGCGGCTGGTGTTCACGCTGATTGACAAAGCCGCCTATATCAACGAAAACCACCCGTTCCAGGCGGTGGACTGCATCTTCTGCTGCTTTGTGCTGCTGCTGTGCATCACGGCGCTGCGCAATCCGGCGGCGCCGGCTGTGGCGGAAAAAGGCGAAAACGACGAATGATTCAACGACAAAACGGACGTGAGTAAACAGTGTTTCTTGAAAATATGAAATCGGCCGCCGGTCAGGTGGCGATCCTATATCTGATCGTGCTGGTCGGGTTTATATGCGACAAGGTCAAGCTGTTTACCGAAGCGACGGCCAAGGCCACGATCAATCTTTTGCTCTATATCATTACCCCGTGCATCATTATCGACTCCTTTTTAAAAATGGAGTATTCGCCCGCACGCGCCAAAAAGTTTTTTCTGGCACTGGGTCTGATGTTCTTGCTGCACATCGTTGCGATTGTGCTCAATTTGCCCTTTTTTCACAAAAAAGGCGGGCCGTACAACCCGATCTATAAATACGCGAGTATTTACGGCAACGTCGGCTTTATGGCGCTGCCGCTTGCCAAAGCGGTGCTCGGCGCCAAGGGCGTGTTCTATTGCTCCAGCGGTCTGATCGCGTTCAATATCATCACCTTCACCCACGGCGTGCGCGTTATGGCCGGCAGCGATTGCAAATTCGATTGGAAAAAACTGATCGTCAACCCCGGCGTCATCGGCGTCGCCATCGGGCTGCCGCTGTTTTTGCTGGATGTCCAGGTGCCGACGGTGGTCGCGCAGCCGATCTCCCTGATCGCCGGACTCAACACGGCGGTCGCTATGCTGATTTTCGGTACCTATCTTGCAAATACCGATCTCAAAACGATGTTTTTGGCCAAGGGCATCTATCTGGTGGCGCTGCTCAAACTGATCGTGCTGCCGGTGAGCTGCATCCTGTTGTTTAAACTGATGGGAATCCAGGGTGCGCTGCTCGTGGCGTGCGCCATTTCGGCCAGCGTGCCGTCGGGCAACAACACATTTATGTTCTCGTCCAAATACGGTCTGGACGTCGGTATGGCGTCCAAGACTGTGGCGCTCGTTTCTGTGTTTTCCATTTTTACCATGCCGGTCATCATCGCATTTGCGCAAAGTATGGCATAAGAACTATCGTACATAGGAGGCTTTTCCAATGGACGCTTTTACCGTTCCCGTTCATTTTGCCGGGATCGCGAAGGAATTTATCGTTTCCAACACGCTGAATCTCGGCTTCACCACCGTGCGCTGGTACGGCGTCATCATCGCGTTCGGCTTTCTGCTGGCCGCGCTGTTCGGCGGCCGCATCGCCTATACGTGGAAGATCAACCTCGATAAAATGATCGACGTGCTGCTTTACGGCACCATCTTCGGCATCATCGGTGCCCGGCTGTATTATGTGGCGTTCCGCTGGGACTACTACGGCAGCCATCTGTCTGAGATCCCCAAAATCTGGGAGGGCGGACTTGCCATCTACGGCGGTATCATCGGCGGCATTCTCGCCGGTTTTATCGTCAGCAAGCTCGAAAAGCTCAACTTTTTCAATCTGCTCGATATGGTCGCCATGTCGCTGCTGATCGGGCAGGGGATCGGCCGTTGGGGCAACTTTGCCAACCAGGAGGCCTTCGGTACCATTACCCACAAAAACTGGGGCATGATGAGCGAGATCGTCGCGCAGTATATCAGCGAGCATCCGGCGTCGTTCGGTCTGGAAAACGTGACGGACATTCCGCAGTATATCGCCGACAACGATCTGTATGTTCACCCGACGTTCTTTTATGAATCGGTTTGGTGCCTGCTGGGCTTCGGGTTGCTGTATCTCATCCTCAAAAAATGCCGCCGCTTCAGCGGACAGCTTTTCCTTTGCTACGGCGTGTGGTACGGTTTCGGCCGTATGGTCATCGAAGGCATGCGCACCGATTCGCTCTATATCGGCAATACGTCCATCCGCGTGTCGCAGGTGCTCTCGGGCGTGCTGATGCTGATCTGTCTGGTGCTGCTCGTCACATTGACGATCCACTATAAACGCCATCCGAAGCCGATCGAAGGCATCGATTTTTTCCCGCCGAAAACCGAAAAAGAACTGGCCGCGGAGGAAAAGAAGCGCCAGCGCAAAGCACTGCAGCAAAAGGCAAAAGCCATGCGCATCCGCGACGGCAAAGCGACCAACAGACCCGACAGCCCCGAGGAGGAAGAACCCCATGCAGATGATTGACGGCAAAGCAGTATCCCTCGCCGTAAAAACCGATGTGCGCGACGCCATCGCCAAAGCCGGCATCACGCCGTGTCTGGCAGTGATTCTGGTCGGCAACGACCCGGCGTCCCGCGTCTATGTCAACAATAAAAAGAAAGCCTGCGCCTTTTGCGGTATCCGCTCGCTCGAATACGCGCTGCCGGAGGAGACGACGCAGGAGGAGCTGCTGTCCTTGATCGACAAGCTCAACCGCGACCCCGCCGTCAACGGCATTTTGTGCCAGCTCCCGGTGCCGAAGCAGATCAGCGAAAAAGAGGTCATCGCAAAGATCGACCCAAAAAAGGACGTCGATTGCTTCCACAACGAAAACGTGGGTCGGCTTTGGACGGGCAGCTACCGGATTTTGCCGTGTACGCCTGCCGGTGTGATGGCGTTGCTCGACCATTACCATATTGACCCCGCGGGCAAGCACTGTGTGATCGTGGGCCGCAGCAACATTGTGGGCAAACCCATGGCGGCGCTGATGCTCGCACGCAACGCGACCGTGACGGTCTGCCATTCGCATACAGCCGATCTCAAGCAGCAGTGTCTGCAGGCGGATATCCTTGTGGCGGCTGTGGGCGAAGCGAAGTTTATCACCGCCGATATGGTCAAGGACGGCGCCGTGGTACTCGATGTGGGAATCAACCGCAACGACGACGGCAAACTGTGCGGCGACGTGGATTTTGAAAAAGTCAAGGACAAGGCGTCCTGGATCACACCGGTTCCCGGCGGCTGCGGCCCGATGACCATCGCCGTGCTGATGCAGAACACCCTGACTGCATATAAAATTCAAACGAAAACATTGTAAAGAAAAGGAGCGATTCTTATGGAAAAAAGACTCTATTGTTCCCCCGAAAAGAAGCTGTGCGGCGTTTGCGGCGGCATCGCGGATTATTTCGGCATCGATCCGTCTATTGTGCGTCTGATCGTTGTGGAGATTGCGCTGCTGACGGCCATCGTGCCTGCGCTGATCGCCTATTTCATCGTTGCGCTGATCATTCCCCAGCCCACGCCGGAGTATGAGCAGATGTTCCAGAACAACAGCAAGCGCATCTATAAGAGCAACGACAAAAAGATCGCCGGCGTCTGCGCCGGTATCGCGGAGTATTTCGATATCGACCCGACGCTTGTGCGTCTGCTGTTCTTCTTGCTGGTATTCCTGGTCGGCAACGGCATTCTGACCTATATCGCCTGCGCTGTGATCTTCCCGCGCGCTCCGCAGACCGCCAACTATCAGGACTACGGCTACGCCGAGCCCTATACGCCGCCGCAGGACGCAGCCTATGAACATCAGGAAGCGCCGCAGCAGGAACAGCCCGAGCAGCCGCAGGATGCGCCGTTTGAGCAGCAGTAATCTAAGCGGCGCAGCTGCCACTATAATAGCCTTCCCCTTCGGGGAAGGTGTCATCGCGCGTATGCGTGATGACGGAAGAGGGATTTCCGACTTGTGATATGTTAAGAAACGGAATAATTGGGTTGCGTTTGCAGCCCTTTTTTGGAGTATGCCATGATCTATTACGCCGATTGGCGCGTGTTTCCTGACGCGCTGCTGCAAAAAGTGTTGCCGCTGCTGCCCGAAGAAAAGCGGACCGCTATCGCGAAAATCGTCCATCTGCCCACCCGGCGTCAGTCGATCACCGCGTGGGCGCTGCTGCTTTA
>CACWJV010000116.1 GCA_902761265.1 Oscillospiraceae bacterium
CAAGGATCTGCATAATGGAATAGGCCGTGACGGATTTACCGGATCCGGATTCGCCGACGATACCGAGCACCTTGCCGCGGTCGAGGTTAAACGAAATGCCGTTGACGGCGCGCACTTCACCGGCGTCGGTAAAGAACGAGGTGTGCAGATTTTTGACTTCTAAAAGACTCATACTCACACCTCCGTTACGCGTTCAGCTTCGGATCAAACGCGTCGCGCAGTCCGTCACCGAACAGGTTCAGCGACAGCACGATCAGCGAGATCACGATGGCAGGAATGACCAGACGGTAGGCGTAGGTGCTGATGCCGTTGAGCGCATCGGACGCCAGCGAGCCGAGCGACGGCATCGGCGCATTGACGCCGAGACCGAGGAACGACAGATAGCTTTCGGTAAAGATCGCGTTCGGAATCTGCAGCGCGGTGGAAATGATCACAACGCTGATGCAGTTCGGGATCAGATGCTTGCGGATGATCCAGCCGCTTTTGGCGCCCGTGGCCTGTGCGGCAAGGACGTATTCCTGTTCACGCAGGGACAAAATCTGGCCGCGGATCAGACGCGACATCGAGACCCAGTAGAGCAAACCGAACACGATGAACAAACTGATGATGTTGGAGCCGATCTTTTCGAGCGCCGTACCTGCCAGCGCCTGGTTCAGCGTCAAACGCAGCACCGACGCGAGCAAAATCACCATCAGCATATCGGGCAGCGAATAGATGATATCCACAATACGCATGATAATGAGGTCCACTTTGCCGCCGATATAGCCGGCGATGGAGCCGACGAGAATCCCGATGATGAGCACGATGATGGAGGCAAAGAAGCCGACCGCCAGCGAAATACGCGTACCGTAGACAACACGGATGAAATAGTCGCGGCCGGAGGAGTCCGTGCCGAACAGATGGGGAAAGACCTTTTCGCCCGCGTCGATCTTCGCCTGTTCCGCCGTGCTGTAGTGCATCGGCGGCAGGTTGTTATAGGATGCGTCAACGGGTTTTCCGGGCGTGACGCCGAGCATCTGTTCATAGCCGTAGGGCCAGAAGATCGGGATCAGGATCGCGGAGAGCGTGATGACGACGATCACGATAAAGCTGACGAGCGCAACCTTGTTTTTGACAAGGCGCTTTACCCCGTCCTTGAAAAACGTGGTGGACGGGCGCATCTGCACCATATAGGCTTTTTCTTCGTCGGTTGCAGGGATGAAATCATCGAGATTGACCTGCATGGAAAACGGTTTGTGTTTCATGTTTCATCCCCTCCTCAGTCCAGTTTGATCCGCGGATCGACAACCTTGTAAAGAATGTCGCTGACCATGTTCATCACGACGATAAGGATCGCAAGGATGATGGTCGTTCCCATAATCATGGGATAGTCGCGGTTGATGATGCTCGACACAAAGAACCGTCCGATGCCGGGCACGGCGTAAATTTGTTCCACAACGATGGAACCGGTCACGATATAGGCAATCATCGGGCCGAAATAGGTGATGACCGGGATCAGTGAATTCTTCATGGCGTGGCCGAAAATGATCTTCCATTTGGAAACGCCCTTGGCGCGGGCGGTGCGGATATAATCCTGGCCGAGCACATCAAGCATCGACGAACGGGTCAGCCGCGTAATATACGCCATCGGATACAGCGACAGCGTGATGATCGGCAGTACGAGACCGCCCGCCGAGGCGCCGTTGCCGGGCAGCCATTTCAGCCGGATGACAAACGCAATGAGCAGCAAAACGCCCATGATAAACGACGGCATCGACACGAAGGCGGTCGTCAGCACCATGATGATCTTGTCAACGATCTTGTTGCGCCGCAGCGCAGCGACCGCGCCGAGCACCACACCGACGATTAACGCCAGAAACGCGGCGATCAAACCGAGCTTTGCGCTTGTGCGCATACCGTCGGCAATCACGTCGATCACCATACGGCCGCGCTGTTTGATCGACGGGCCGAAGTCGAATTTTGTGACAACGTCCTTGAGATACGTAAAGTATTGGGTCATCAGCGGTTTGTCCATACCGTATTTGGCTTCGAGCGCTTTGACAGCCGATTCGCTCATCGCTTTTTCGCTCAAAAACGGCCCGCCGGGAACCGCGTGCATGACAAAGAAGGTGATCGTAATCACGACCCAAACCGTCAGCAGCGCCAGCAAAATACGCTTTACGATGTAGAGTATGTTTTTGGAATTCATTGTCCTTTCATTCCACCTATCCGTGCGAGTTCCGATTTCAATAAGCAGAATAGAAACGCGCATATTTTTATTCATTATACCGCTTTATGAAAAAGATTGCAAGACTTTTTCCGTTTTTCACCTGCAGAATGACACTTCTCCCCCGACTGTCCGGTTCTTCGGTTTGCAGCTTTGTAAAAAAAGCTTGATTTTTCCGGCGACACATGGTATCTTTGAAACAAGAAAAACTGCATGAGGTGAAACCAATGACTTATTATATCGGGATCGATCTCGGAACCTCCGGCGTCAAAACGCTGCTGCTCGACGGCGACGGCACGGTAGTATCGTCTGTTACAAAAGAATATCCGCTCTCGTTTCCGCAGTCCGGCTGGAGCGAACAAAACCCGGAAGACTGGTACGCGCAAACGTTTGCCGCGCTGCAAGCCCTTTGTGCGGATATCGACCCGAAGGACGTCCGCGCGTTTTCGTTTTCCGGGCAGATGCACGGGCTTGTGCTGCTCGACGAAAACGACGCCGTGATCCGCCCGGCGATCCTTTGGAACGACGGCCGCAGCAGCGAAGAGACCGCCAAGCTCAACGAGAACCGCGACTTTTTGCTCGACCACACCGGCAACATTGCGTTTGCCGGGTTTACGCTGCCGAAGCTGCTTTGGGTCAAAGCGCACGAACCGGCGTTGTTTTCGCGCATCCGGCGGGTGCTGCTGCCGAAGGATTACCTCGCCTTCCGGCTCACGGGACACTATTGCACCGACGTGTCTGACGCGTCGGGCACATTGTATTTCGACGTTGCAAATCGCTGTTGGTCCAAGGAGATTCTTTCGGCCTGCGGCGTAGATGAACTGTGGCTGCCGAAGGTACTCGAAAGCGACGAGACTGCCGGTATGCTGCTGCCTTCGATCGCGCAGTCTCTCGGTATGGAAAATGTAGCTGTCATCATCGGCGCCGGCGACAACGCCGCCGCAGCGGTCGGCACAGGCGCGGTCAAGGACGGCGATTGCAATCTTTCCCTCGGCACCAGCGGCACGGTCTTTTGCGTCAGCGACAACTTTCAGCTCGACCGCGCCCACGCGATCCATTCGTTTTGCAGCGCGTCGCGCAGCTATCACCAGATGGCATGTATGCTGTCGGCAGCCGTTTGCTCCAACTGGTGGGTCAAGGGAATCCTCGGCGATACGTTTTCCAGCGTTTTGAAAAAGCAGGAAAAGCTCGGCAAAAACGACGTTTTGTTTCTCCCCTATCTGATGGGTGAACGCTCGCCGCTCAACGACACGCAGATCCGCGGTCTGTTCTATGGCATGAGTTTGCAGACCGACAAAGACGACATGAGTTTGGCGGTGCTCGAGGGCGTCTCGTTTGCTTTGCGCCACAATATCGATCTGATCCGCGAAATGGGGATTCCGGTCCAAACGGCCACCGTTTGCGGCGGCGGCGCCAAAGATGCGCTGTGGCTGCGGATTCTTGCGAACGTGCTGGGGATCACACTTTCGCTGCCGGTCCACGAAGAAGGCGCGTCGCTCGGCGCGGCGATGCTGGCGGCAAAGGGCGTGCTGGACGAAGAAGGCTATCATGCACTGGAACAAAAAGTCTACGCCGTCAAACAAACGATTGAGCCGGAACCGGCGCTCACGAAAGACTATGAGGCAAAATATCAGCAGTGGCGCAAGCTGTATCCGGCGATCCGGCAGGCATTATAATCAGAAATCGCACAAAAGCGGTCTGTCTTTCTTTCGGGCAGACCGCTTTTCTTATATATTCTTTGTTCAAAATGCGGTACAAGTCTTGCAACAAGCGCCGAAATCTGATACAATCGGGGTATCAAATCCCCTAAAGGAGTGGTTTCTATGAAACGAACGTCCACCCGATTGCTCGCGCTGCTTGTCAGTATGCTGTTGCTGCTTTCGGCTGTGCCTGTCTCCGGCCTTGCCGCGGCGCGTATCACAACCTGCGACGGCGACTGTCCGTTTTATCCGACAATCATCGTGCCCGGGCTCGGGCAGTCCAGTGTGATTGTAACAAACGACGACGGCACGCCGAAGCTCGACAAAAACGGCAAGAAGATCGCCGCGTTTCCGGCGTATGTCCAAACGGACAAGCTGTTGCAAAAGCTGCTCGGTCCGGCGCTATTGACGCTGTTTACCCAACGCGACATGGGCTTTTCCGACGCGTTTGCCGACGCGATTGAAGAGGCTTTCAGCACCAACAAATGCGACGATACGGCGCACCCGATTGCCAACGTCATGACCGAAAAGTTCCCCTATCCGTATTCGCAGTACAGCGATTATGAAGTGGAGACCGTCAATCATCACATTCCGTTTGAGCTGTATCCGACCGATCTGCCGCGCGACCATCTGTACTACTTTGAATATAACTCGTTCGGCAACCATATGGATCTTGCCCGGGAGTTATATGACTTTATCCAGCTTGTCAAAACACAGACCGGCCACAACAAGGTCAATCTTGTGCCGTTGAGTCAGGGCGGCTCCATCGTTTCCGCCATGCTCGACTATACGCCGCAGGTGATGGACGAGCTGCACAAGGTCATTTTTGTGGTTCCGGCACTCGACGGCTCTATGATTATCGGCGACGTATTCAACGACAATATCACCTTTCTCGACAACGAATACCTGTATCACGGCTTTTTGGAAAACATCCGGCTGCTCGACCAGCCGACCGCCGGTCTCATCGAACTGGCGGCGCGAATCATCCCGGATGATATTCTGATGACCGCGCTGGAAAAGGGCGTGGAGCGGCTGGTGAAAAACATCATGACCCGTTCCACCGGCATGTGGGCGCTGTGCCCGTCCGGCGATTACGAATCGGCGGCGGCAAAGTATCTGTCCGACCCCGCCTCCGCGAATATCAAAGCCCAGACTGACCGCTACTATCAGGCGCAGCTTCATTCGCGCGAGAATGTGGCAAAGCTGATGGCAAAGGGCGTGCAGGTCTTTTGCATGGCGGAATATGACTATTCGCTGATCAACGTCGGCACGCGTTGGAACAACCAAAACGCCGATTTCATCATCCAGCTCGACTCCACCTCGCTCGGCGCTACCAGCGCAAACGTCGGCGAAACGCTGCCGGATGATTATGTGCAGCAGAACACCCATTGCACCAACCCGGCCCACAACCACATCTCCCCCGACCGTATGATCGACGCGTCCACGGGTCTGCTTGCCGACACAACGTTCTATTTCAAAAACCAGCGCCACGATCTGACGCAGCATAACGACATCATCCTCAAGCTCGCCATGCAATTGATCGCCCACGACGATATCAAAGACGTCTACGCGTCGCCCGACTTCCCGCAGTTCAACAACGGCCGCAACGTCCAAGCCATCCGCGAGCTGCTCGACACTGCCAAGAGCGTCAACCAAAGAATGCTGCCGAAGGCCGTTCGCACAAAGCTGAACGACGCGATCGCCAACGCCGAGACTGTTCTCAGCAAAACCGTGGACGACGCAGACGCGCTGCCCAAAGCGGAAAAACAGCTTTCCGACGCGCTGGTGCTCGCCGGAAAGAAAGCGCCGGAGCTTTCCACGCCCGACGTTTTCACCCCGATCGCCGACCGGCTGTACGCCAACTACGGCTCCAACGGCTACAGCGAAATGCCGCGTCTGACGCTGAAAAAAGCGCTCGATGCGCTGACCGCGTTCTTCGGCGTTCTGCTGAAAAAGTAAACCCGCCAAATACACCAAACCGCACCGCTCGGCAGCGGTGCGGTTCTTTTATGCCGCAGCGCCGGTCTTTGCGGTTTTTGTCCTCTTTCCGTACCGACTTTATGCGGAATGCGGCTGCGTGCGTTCGGCAACACCGGCAGCCAGCGCAGCGGCACGTAAATGCTGTCTGGTTTGTTCTTTTACCCTGAAGCAACCACCACGCTGATCGTGCCGAAAAAGCCATCACAGGCAACAAAAAAGCACCCCATGCGGGGTGCTTGTGGCTTATTGTCAGTTGAGCGGGGTCTTCGCCTTTTCGTAATGCGGGAGACCGCACTTGCAGGTCTGGTTGATGCCGAGGTACTGATACCACAGGCGGGCGATGAACCATACCAGTTTGCTGAACACGTCAGTCTTGTGGCAGATATGGTCGCAGCCGTTGACAACCGCTTTGCAGACGTCGCAGATGTTGTCCTTGTCCTTATCAACGTGATCGGTCTTGGCGATCTTGAGCGATTCGTCAGAAGCGAGCGTTGTGCCGGCAGCGTTGGTGTACTTCGTGCCGCAGTTGACGCAGGCGTAATGCGCTCTTATGCCTTCCTGCGTGCAGGTAGCCGGCACTTCTTTGACAGCCTTGATATCGTGCGCAATCTTCGGAAGCGTTTTTGTGTCAATGGCTTTGCCGCAGCCGTTCAGGCACAGTCTGCCCTGCAGGCCTTCCTTCTGGCATGTCGGCGGTTCAATAACCGTTGTTTCGCCGCTGTATTTATGACCCTTTGCTTTATAGGAGAGGTTCTTTTCCGAAGTGTCGCCTTCAACATACAGATCGTCCAATTCAAACGTCTCGTTGCACAAACCGCAGATATAGACATGCTTCGCGTTTTCTTCGCAGGTGGCCGCCTTTTCTTTCACTTCGGCGCCGGCTTTGATGGTATGCGGCAGCTTGTCGAGCTTCACGGTTTTAGTCGCTTCGCAGTTCGGGCAAGTCGCGATGCAGGAGCCTTCCTTATTACAGGTCGGAGGAACATAACCGACGGAACCGACCGACATATCCTTGACCCAGATGTGACCGGTTGCAGGCAGTTTCGCGTCTGCAGCGGAGCCGATCTGCTTGTAATAGTGCTCTGCAGTTTTGTTGTCTTTGTAGGTCGGCAGACCTG
>CACWJV010000117.1 GCA_902761265.1 Oscillospiraceae bacterium
ATCCGCATCAGCGAGCTCGAAGAGGAGTTTGCCGAAATGGACGGCTGGAGCGCCGAAAGCGACGCCGAAATTTTGCTTAACGCGCTGGGCATCCACAACGAATTTCATAACAAGCTCATGAAGGAACTGACCGGCGAACAAAAGGTGAAGGTGCTGCTGGCGCAGGCGCTGTTCGGCAATCCGGATATTCTGCTTTTGGACGAGCCGACCAACCACCTCGACGTGGCGGCAATCAACTGGCTGGAGGAGTTTTTGCTCGATTTTGAAAACACCGTCATCGTCGTCAGCCACGACCGCCATTTCCTCAACAAGGTCTGTACGCATATTGCGGACGTCGATTTCGGCAAGATCGAGCTGTATGTCGGCAACTACGACTTCTGGTATGAATACACTCAGATGCGTCAGCGGCAGACCCGCGAGCAGAACAAAAAGAACGAAGCGAAGGTCAAGGAACTGCAGGAGTTCATCGCCCGCTTTTCCGCCAACGCGTCGAAATCCAAACAGGCGACCAGCCGCAAAAAACTGTTGGAATCCATCGTGATCGAAGATATGCCCGTATCGTCGCGCCGGTTTCCGTTTATCGAATTCAAGCCCGACCGCGAGATCGGCAACGATCTGTTGAAGGTGGAAAATCTCAGCAAGACCGTGGGCGGCCGCAAGGAGCTCGACAACGTGAGCTTCACGCTGCGGCCGAACGAAAAGGTGGCGTTTGTCGGTACCGACGCTGTGGCAAAGACAACGTTTTTCAAAATCCTCATGGGTGAACTCGAGCCGGACGAAGGGTCGTTCAAATGGGGTGTCACAACGTCGCAGGCGTATTTCCCAAGCGACAACGCGTCGTTTTTCGACGGTGTGGAGGACAGTCTGATCGACTGGGTGCGCCGCTACAGCGACTTGCAGTTTGAAACTGACGTGCGCGGCTGGCTGGGGCGGCTGATGTTCAGCGGCGAAGAGGCCACCAAAAAGGCAAAGGTGCTTTCCGGCGGCGAGCGGGTACGCTGCATGCTGATCAAGATGATGCTGTCCGGTTCCAATGTGCTGATTCTTGACGAGCCGACGAACCATCTCGACCTTGAATCCATTACGTCGCTGAACAATGCTTTGATCAAATTCAAGGGTGCGATTCTGTTCACGTCGCACGACCACCAGTTTGTGCAGTCGATCGCGGACCGGATCATTGAGTTCCGTCCGGAGGGATTGTATGACCGCAAGGAAACGTATGATGAGTTCTTGGAGAACAACGATCTGTTGGTGACGAAATAAGATGGCAAGAAAACAAGAAGGAAAGAAGACAAGAAGTGCCGCTTTCTTTCGATTCCTTTCTTTCTCGCGAAAGAAAGGAATGCCGCGCGGCGAGCGCAAAAAAGTGTTGCAGATTTCAGCAGCCCGCGGGGCTGCCGCTACAGAAAGTATCCGAAAATAATGGAAAGGACGCGGTGATACGGATGCAGATCAAAACGCTTGCAGTTGAAGACTTCCCGCGCTGCGCCGGGCTGTGGAATATGAAAAAGCAGCGTGCGCTTGCCGGTTTGTTTTACAGCGAACTGCAAAGCGGCAACCGTGTGACGTATGTCTGCGAAAACGAAGGTGAACTTTTGGGCGAAATATCGCTGGTGTTCAAAATGGAGGAATCAGATTATACGATCGCGGGTAAACGCGCTTATGTATCGCATTTGGTTGTCAAAAAAGAACACCGCCGGCAGGGGATCGGCCGTGCACTGGTGGAGCATGTCATCGAACAAGCGCAGCAAATGGAAATAAAAGAATTAACCATCGGCGTCGATCTCGATAACTTCGCGGCGCTGCGGCTGTATACCAAAGCCGGGTTCGACCGTGTACTGGCCGTCTGTGAAGACAAAGACGGGCGGTATGTGAAGCTGATGAAAGGCTTATAATAAAAAGCGAATGGACGATTGCCCATTCGCTCTTTTCTTTTTTCTTTTGCGCTCGCCGCGCGGCGTTCTTTTCTTCGTTCTTTTCTTTCGCGAGAAAGAAAAGAACCAAAAGAAAGCGGTGCTTTTTACGGCAGGACAAAGCCCACTTTCTTCATCACTTTCCCCAGCGTGCGGTTCGCAATCCGGCTGGCCCGCTCGGCACCCTGCGCCGCCACATCCTTGAGATACGCCTTGTCGCCCATGTAGCGGTCAAACTTTTCACGCACCGGCCGCAGCTCTTCAATCACCGCTTCCGCCACGGCAACCTTGAAATCGCCGTAGCCTTTGCCCTGGAAGTCGTGCTCGATCTGTTCGTTGGTCAGACCCGTGCAGCAGCTATAGATCGACATCAGATTGTTGATGCCGTCCTTGCCTTCGCCGTAACGTACCGTGCCCTCGGAATCGGTGACGGCACTCTTGATCTTTTTCAGAATAACCTCCGGCGCGTCAAACACGGAGATGTAGCCCTTCGGGTTCGGGTCGCTCTTGCTCATCTTTTTGTCGGGCGACTGCAGCGACATCACGCGCGCACCCTGCTTGCCGATGTACGGTTCGGGAATGGTGAAGGTCGGCGAATAGATCGTGTTAAACCGGTTCGCGATATCGCGTGCGATCTCCAGATGCTGTTTCTGGTCGGCGCCGACGGGCACCAGATCCGCCTGATACAGCAAAATATCCGCCGCCATCAGCACGGGATAGGCGAACAGGCCGACGTTCACATTGTCAGCGTGCGACTGCGATTTGTCCTTAAACTGCGTCATGCGCGACATTTCGCCGAACTGCGTATAGCAGTTGAGGATCCACGCGAGCTGGCTGTGGGCCGGCACATGGCTCTGGATGAACAAAATGCTTTGTTCCGGGTCAAGCCCGATGGCAAGCAGCAGCGCAAGCACCTGCTGGATCTGCTGGCGGAATTTGGCCGGATCCTGACGGACGGTGATCGCGTGCAGATCGGCGACGGCAAACGCGCCGTCAAACTCGTCGGCCAGCGTTTTCCAGTTTTTCAGCGCGCCGAGATAATTGCCCAGCGTGGGGATGCCGGACGGCTGGATGCAGCTTAAAATGCGCTTTTTGCGCGCTTCGGGTTGGGTGTTGGGCGTATCCATGAGGATCCTCTCCTTCAAAAATCAAACTACCTTTTTATTATATCATAGCTGAAAAAAAGTATCAAGAGAAAAAGACATTTCTTTGCCCGGACGGTTTTGCACATGGCGGTTTTGCCGTTTTCAACAGCGAAAAGTGCCGGTATCATTGGCATGGTGAGAAAACTTCTCCACATTTTCCACATAGTTTTCCACGTGTTTTGCGCGTGGGAAGACATTTGCTTGTCAGGGTTCTTCAAACAGGTGCTGTTGTATGCCGTGGGGATGATTCAAAAAAGCGCGATACGTCTGATATGCGGCCGTGTCTTCGTATGCTACAACCGCCATGCTGCGGTCCATATCATGAATAACGCCGTATTGATAGCCCAGCAGGATTGGAGAGTGCGTTGCAATTAAAAACTGCGAGCCGTTTTGCGCGAGCCTGTGGATATGGCACAGCAGGGTGATCTGCCCCTGGGCCGACAGCGCCGCCTCCGGTTCGTCTAAAATATAAAGGCCCTGATCCCAAAAGCGGTTTTCAACCAGGCGCAAAAAAGATTCCCCGTGCGAGCATTGATGCAGGTCGCCGCCATATTGTAGGCTGAGCAGCGGATTATTGCTGATCTCGGTGGCGACGTTATAGAACGATTCCGCCCGCAGAAAAAACTTCGTTTGCGGGACTACCCACTTTTGAAGGCGCAAATGCCGATGCAGATCGGAATAGTCGTCATAGGTCGAAAACTGCATATTGTTGCTGCCGCCCTCCGGGTTGATGCCGCAGGCGATGGCGACCGCCTCAAGGAAGGTGGACTTGCCGGAGCCGTTTTCGCCGCAAAAAAATGTGACCGCGTGATCCAGCGTCAGTTCATGGAAGTGCTGCAGACAATTCAAATGATAGGGAAACGTTTGTGGATCGATATTTGTGCGATCAAGCCGAATACCGTTAATGAATTGCTTTTTCATAATACCTCTGCCATAATTTTTCGGGAGTTGATTGCAGGATGAATCTATGAAATACGCGCGGATCCGAAGGATATTTCCGTGCTCGCTGCAAAAGCTAATGAAGCATGTGAAGGAGGTCGCCATATGATTAAAGGTGTGAATCGTCAGGTCGTCGAAGTGCAGGAAACAGACTGCGATTATTTTGAACGCATCCTGTTTTTTGTCAAACCCGAATACGCGAGTCTGAGCGAGGGCAAAATCCGCGAACGCGCCAGCCTCATTGCCGGCAAAACGTCTGCCGCGCCGCCGACCCGGGTAAAGCGCAATCTGCTGCTGGACGCGGCAAAGGGCGGCGGGGTGCTGGTGTGCGGACTGCTTTTGGGGCTGCTGTTGAGTTTGCTGCTTCGCTGAGCGCCGGCCGGACCGTCAGGCGCGCGGCGTCTGAAATTTGGACAGATCGGCGCTCGGTTTGTCCACCACGATCAACCGCTTGACCAGCGTATAGGCCAGCGCGTTGAACCGTTCGCGCGGCATCGCTTCCGGATCCTGCAGATAGCGGTTGAGCAATCCGTAAAAGCCGCTGGACAAAAAGGCGTAGAAATAGTCGTAGCCGACGCGGAACTGCGTATTGTGATAGGCGGAAAAATATTGGAAGAAAAAGTCGCCGAACAACTTGTCGATCCGGCCGACAAATTCGCTGGAATAGGGCGAATGAATCAGCATCATCGTAATATCGCGGTGCCGGATAAACAGATCCGGCAGCCGGCGCACGGTGGCGTTGACGCAGTCCGGAAAGCCGATCTGCTTGACTTCCTCCAGCAAATCGGTGATGGCGGCATACATATTGTTTTCGATATCCTCGATCAGCGCGTCGATATCGGCGTAGTGGAAATAAAAGGCGTTGCGGCTGAGCTGCGCTTCTTCGCACAGCGCTTTGACGGTGATCTTCTGCAGCGGCGTGGTCTTCGACAGTTCGGCCAGTGCGGTTTCAAAGCTGCGTTTGGTGCGGTTCACACAGCTATAGGTTTTCTTTTCCATCCTCGGCTCCTTTTCGTATGCAAAAATTTTTCAAAATTGTGACACGATGTTTGGTTTTGCTCAAAATCATTCAAAATAAGAAAAACTGTAAATTGACATTGTGTGACAGCGTGTTATAATAATTACACTTTATCATATTTGTTACACCGTGTCAATTGTTTTTCGGTGAAACCGAAAGGAGTTTCTATGTACGCAGCTTACGACCAGTATATCGAACCGAAAGAAAAATACCTCTTCCAACCGGAGGGTCACGAATCGTTGTATGAATATCTGCTGGAATGCTATCGCCGCATCTCGAAGGATATCGGCGATTACGGCGCGTTCGTAACGCCGGTGCTCGACACCTACAGCGAAACCCCGATGAGCAAAATGATTGCAGACATTGAGCAGCTCGCCGCCTATCTCAAGGCGCAGGGCCTCAAGGAAGGCGACGTGGTCACGGCGTTTATGCCGACCTGCGCCCACGCGTTCCCGGTTATGTATGCGGTCAACAAGCTCGGTATGATTCTCAACTTTGTCCATCCGCTCACACCGCCGGACGCGCTGCTTGCAACGATGAAGCACACAAAGAGCAAGTTTTTGTTCATTCTGGACGCGATCTCCGGCTATTTCGGCGCCGTGATGGAGCAATATCCCTGCGTGGTCTGCCGCACCTCCGACTACTGCGACGGCAAAGCGCTGATGATGGCGCAGTATAACGAAGCGCACAACGTCAAAATCCCCGACGTGCCCTATACGTTCTATAAAGACGCCATATCGCAAAATCTCGCGCCGGTGGAGACGGTGAAAAACTTCGGCAAAAAAGACGCGTTCTATCTGCAGGGCGGCGGCACGACCGGCAAGAGCAAAACGATCATCCTTTCGTCCTATGCGTTCAACGCGCTGTCCTATAAATACTATCTGATGGATATGCCGCACGATTACAAAAACGCCTATGCGCTGTCGGCACTGCCGTGCTTCCACGCGTTCGGTCTCGGCGGCAGCATGATCTATGCGATCTGCAACGCCTTCAAGCCGATCATGATCCCGAAATTCGACGCCGAGCAGGTCAACAACCTTGTTAAGCAGCTCCCGATCATCGAAATCCTCGGTGTGCCCAAGATGTTCCAAAAGATGCCGGAGGCGCCGAACTTTGAAAATGAGGGCCTCAAAAACTTCAAGATGCTCTTCTCCGGCGGCGACATCATCAGCGACACCTTTATCAAACAGTTTGACGAAACCATCGCCAAACACGGTTCCACAGCGCGCCTTTGCCGCGGCTACGGTCTGACCGAGATGGCCGCCACAGTCACGTCGAGCTGCTGGCAGCATTTCAAAACGGAATCCACCGGCTATCCGCTGCCCGGCGTGGAGCTGCAGATCTGGGACGAAGACTGCAAGCCGCTGCCGAACTATGAGATCGGCGAAATCGTGCTGGCCGGCGAAAACATGATGAACGGCTATCTGCCCGACGAAAACATCAAGGAGACCGGCATTTATATCGACGAAAACGGCAAACAGTGGGTGCGCTCGGGCGATATGGGTTATCTCGACGACGACGGCTATCTGTTCTTCTCCGGCCGCAAAAAACGCATCATCATCATCGCAGGCTACAACATCTATCCCGCCACGATCGAGGATCAGATCACAAAGCTCGATTACATCAACGAAGTCTGCGCCGTTCAGGGCTACAGCGAAGAGGGCAAGCCGCTCGTGAAGCTTTGCGTATCACTCAAGGATCCGAACATGGATCACGACGAAGTGATCGCCGCGCTCAAGGACTATTGCAAGGCGCACATCGAAGGCTATGCCTGCCCGCGCAAGTTTGAAATTCTGGACCTGCTGCCGCGCACCAAGATTGAAAAGATCGACTTTGTCAAGCTCTCCGACCCCGTGCCGCAGGCGTAACAAAAGAAAACGGCTCTTTGTCAATAGTTGGGGTAAAGAAATAAAACAGAATCAACAGAGCAAGCAGCTGCAATCAAGCGGCTGCTTGATTTTTATGAAGTTTTTGATG
>CACWJV010000118.1 GCA_902761265.1 Oscillospiraceae bacterium
GTCGGCGTGTCCTACGGCAAGTGGCTGCGGTGGTCGTGGAAGCTGTTTCTTGCGGAATTCGCGCTGTCGGCGGCGGTCATGCTCGGCATGGTTGCCATCAACTATCAATAAGGGGGCCGCACGATGAAAACGCTCGATCTCGGCGGGATTACCTATCTCGAGCCGATGGAAAACAGCGAAGACTGGCGCTGGGGCACAGACTATACCCACGGCGATCTGTATGAGGCGGAGGCGTTGTTTCGCGACGGTTACCGGATCCGCGGCAACCGGCTGGTTCTGGTGTCCTATCCGGACGGTGAAGTGTTTGAGCCGATTGCAAAACGCGACGGTCAATACTTCGGCAAGCCCGCTTTTTATGAAAACGCGATTTATCTTTTGTATGTCGATTTTCCGGCGGAAACCATCGTGATTGCCCGGTTCGACCCGGCAACGGCGCAGACACAGCCGTTTCAGACTCTGCCGCTGTCTGTCGCTGCGGACTGCTATAATCTTGCGCTCGATTTTTCTCCGATGATGCTCACGCGCGAAAAACAGGATTTGTTCCAGATTCTGTGGCCGGAACGGCGCGACTTCCGGTTGGAACAGGGGGAATCGTTCTATTGCCGCGACGGCGGAAAGCTGTATTTCTGGAAATGGTTCGAAGACCCGGACTACCGCGAGGAATTGTTTGTGCGCGATTACGAAAGCGGAAAGCTGCTCTCCCATTTGCGCGGCAGCGTGCAGCGGATGCCAAACGGCGAAACCTGGCTGCTCAAATCCTGAAAGGACTGAAGAAACCAATACAGCATCCGTCAGACTTGACAAATGCTGTATTGGTTTCCGTTTTTTATAGGCAGAACAAAGACGGTCGCCTTCGCCCTTTCCGGCAGAGGAAAGCGCAGCCTTTATGCCGCGCGGTCAAGGGCATTTGCAACGGTCGCTCTCTTTTTGCGCTGCAGCAGATGCACATTGACGCTAAACAGCAAAAAGAACACGGCGCAAAGGACAATCAGCATCGTTCTGCCCTGCGGCAAAACAAAGCAAAGCGCCGCAAACAGCACGCACGCCAGCGCGCAAACAGCGCTTGTGAGTTTTAAGGTCAGTCCGTTTTTCTGCATCTTTTTTCACTCCTTCTCTGATTATATTGAGCATAGCACCCGTTCATCACATTGTCGTGATAGAGAAAGAACAATTATGAAAACAAAATATGATCCAATTGTGAACAAATGCCGGCTGTCAACAGGATGCGCCGGCAAAAATTTTTTATGCGGAATCCAAATAGATTGTTGACAAACTGTCTGCAGCGGCGTATAATAACACCGGTTTGTTCGATTTCTAACAGTTCATTTTCGGACAGTTCGCAGACGAACAGAATACAAAGAAAGGAGATTCGGTATGCCGGATAAAACGCTCATATCCTTTGAACTGCACAAAACGTCGCGCTGCATCAAGCGGTATATGGACAGCCACACACAAAAAAGCTGCGCCGACAAGATGACCGGGATTCACGGCTGGGCGATCGGGTATTTTTACGATCACCGACACGAAGACGTATTTCAGCGCGATTTTGAAAAGGCGTGCAACATCCGCCGTTCCACAGCCACAAGCATTTTGCAGCTCATGGAAAAAAACGGGCTGATCGTGCGCGAAAGCGTGCCCTATGACGCGCGGCTCAAAAAGATCACGCTCACCGAAAAGGCATTGCAGATGCACCGGCAGGTGGACGACGCGTTCAATGCGCTCGAAGAAAAGCTGCGCAGCAGGCTCAGCGAAGAGGAGACCGCAACCTTCTTCGCCGTGCTCCATAAGATTCAACAGGAGGTGGAAGCCGATGATCAAACGACTTAGTCTTTGCATCCGCGAGTATAAGCTCGCGTCGATTCTGACGCCGCTGTTTGTGTCGCTCGAAGTGGTCATGGAGGTGCTGATCCCGTATTATATGGGCAAGCTTTTGGACCTCGGTGTGACGGTCGGCGATATGAACTACATTTTGAAAACGGGCGGTTTGCTCGTGGTGTTTTGCGTGCTGTCGCTCACATTCGGCGTGCTCTCGGGCAAAAACGCCGCCAAGGCGTCGGCCGGCTTTGCGCGCAATCTGCGGCACGACATGTTCCACAACGTGCAATCGTTTTCGTTTTCCAACATCGACCGCTTTTCGGTCTCGTCGCTCGTCACACGGCTGACGACGGACGTGACGAATCTGCAAAACGCCTATCAGATGATTATCCGCATCGCGGTGCGTTCGCCGATGATGCTGATCTTTTCGCTTGTGATGGCGTTTCGCGTCAACCACAAGCTGAGCCTCATCTTTCTGTGTGTGCTGCCGCTGCTGGCGGCGGGTCTTGCCTATATCGTGACCCATGCGCACCCGATCTTTGAGCGCGTATTCAAAACGTACGACGTGCTCAACCGCGTCGTGTCGGAAAACCTGCACGGCATCCGCGTGGTCAAAGCCTTTGTGCGCGAAAACCACGAACGCGAAAAATTCAACACCGTGTCGGAAACGATCTACCGCGATTTCGTTTCCGCCGAAAAGCTGCTGGCGCTCAACGCGCCGTTGATGCAGTTTTCGTCCTATGCCACGATGCTGCTTATTTCGTGGTTCGGCGCCCATCTGATCTTCCAGAGCGGCAACGTCCCCGGAGCGGGCATGACGACCGGGAGCCTTGTGAGCCTGATTACGTATTCGATGCAGATTCTGATGACGCTGATGATGCTGTCTATGATCTTCGTCATGCTCACCATGTCGGAAGCGTCGGCGCAGCGGATCTATGAAGTGCTCCGGGAGGACAGCGATCTGCACAACCCGGACCGTCCGGTTTTCGAGGTGCGGGACGGCAGCGTCGAATTCGATCACGTCAGCTTCTCGTATGCCGGCGACAAAGACAAGCTTTGCCTCAAGGACGCCACGTTCCGCATCGAAAGCGGCCAGACGGTCGGTATCCTCGGCGCCACCGGCGCGGGCAAATCGACGCTGGTGCAGCTCATCGCGCGGCTGTATGACGCCACCGAAGGCACCGTCAAAGTCGGCGGCGAAAATGTGAAACGCTACGATCTCGACACACTGCGCAACGAAGTGGCGATGGTGCTGCAAAAGAACGTTTTGTTTTCCGGCACCATCAAAGAAAACCTGCGCTGGGGCAACGAAACCGCCACGGACGAAGAGATTGAAGAAGCTTGCCGGTTAGCGCAGGCGGACGAATTCATCCGCGCGTTCCCGGACGGCTACGATACCTATATTGAACAGGGCGGCACCAACGTGTCCGGCGGCCAGAAGCAGCGCCTTTGTATTGCGCGTTCGCTGCTGAAAAAGCCGAAGATCCTCGTGCTCGACGATTCCACCAGCGCTGTCGATACCAAAACCGACGCGCTGATCCGCCGCGCGTTCAAACAATATATCCCCGAGACAACAAAAATCATCATTGCCCAGCGGGTGTCCTCGGTGGAACACGCAGATCTGATTCTCGTGCTCGAAGACGGCCGGATCGACGCAATCGGCAACCACGAAACGCTGCTTCAAACCAGCAGCATCTACCGCGAAGTGTATGAATCACAGACGAAAGGGGGCGGCAGATAATGGCACAGGGACAAACCAGACAGATGCCGCCGCCGCGCGGCAACTTCCGCGGCATTCCGAAGCAAAAGGTCAAAAAAGGCACGGTCAAGCGGCTGCTGCGTGAAATCATGCGCGGCAATATCCTGCGTCTGGCAGTGGTTGTGGTCTGCATCATCATCACCGCCGGGTCCAGCGTAGCCTCGTCGCTGTTTTTGAAACCGCTGATCAACGACTATATTCTGCCGTTGGTCAAAGAGCATACGGGCAATTTCCAACCGCTGTTCGGCGCGCTGTGCGTGATGGCCGGCATCTATCTTGCCGGTGTGATTGCGGTCTATATCCAAAACCGCGTGATGGCGGTTGTGGCACAGGGTGTGCTCAAAAAGATTCGCAACGATATGTTCTCCCACATGCAGACGCTGCCTGTCCGCTATTTTGACACCCACACCCACGGCGATATTATGAGCCATTACACCAACGACACCGATACCCTGCGCCAGATGATCTCCCAAACGGTGCCGCAGACAATCTCTTCGTTTGTCACCGTGGTGTCCGTGTTCGTGTCGATGGTCGCAACGTCGTGGCATCTGACGGTCTTTGTGATACTGTTTATCGCGTTCATGTTCTTCGTCACCGGCAAAGTGGCGGGGCAGTCCGGGAAATATTTTGTCAAACAGCAGCGCGCGCTCGGCGACGTCAACGGCTATATCGAAGAGATGATGAACGGCCAAAAGGTCGTCAAGGTCTTTTGCCATGAGCCGCAGGTGAAGGAGGCGTTTGATAAAAAGAACGACGAGCTGTTTGAAAACACGATGCAGGCGAACCGCTTTGCCAACAATCTCGGCCCGATCAACAACAACCTCGGCCATCTGCAATACGTGTTGTGCGCCATCCTCGGCGGTCTGCTTGCCTTGCGCGGGATCGGCGGACTGAACCTCGGCGCGGTGGCGGCGTTTTTACAGCTTTCACGTTCGTTCGTGATGCCGATCAACCAGTTTTCCCAGCAGCTCAACGCTGTGGTTATGGCGATGGCCGGTGCGGAACGGATCTTCGATCTGATGGACGAACAGCCGGAAACCGACGACGGCTATGTGACGCTGGTCAACGCCGAAAAGAAGGACGGCGTACTCAAAGAAGCCGATCACCACACCGGCATGTGGGCGTGGAAGCATCCGCATGAAACGGGCGAAGTGACCTATACCGAGCTGAAAGGCGAAGTGCGCATGTTTGACGTGGACTTTGCCTATAACCCGGAAAAGACCGTTTTGCACAACATCACGCTTTATGCCGAACCCGGCCAGAAGGTCGCCTTTGTCGGCGCCACGGGCGCGGGCAAAACGACGATTACAAATCTCATCAACCGCTTTTACGATATCGCGGACGGCAAGATCCGCTATGACGGCATCAATATCAACAAGATCAAAAAGAACGATCTGCGCCGCTCGCTCGGTATCGTGCTGCAGGATGTGAATCTGTTTACCGGTACGGTAAAGGAAAACATCCGCTACGGCAATCTGGACGCGACGGACGAGCAGATTGTGGAGGCGGCCAAAAAGGCGAACGCCCACGGCTTCATTTCGCGTCTGCCCGACGGTTATGACACCGTTCTGACCGGCAACGGCGCCAATCTGTCGCAGGGACAGCGGCAGCTCATTTCTATCGCGCGCGCGGCGGTTGCCGACCCGCCGGTGATGATCCTTGACGAAGCGACCTCCTCGATCGACACGCGCACCGAAGCGCTGGTGCAGCGCGGCATGGACGCGCTGATGCACGGCCGCACAGTCTTTGTCATCGCCCACCGGCTGTCCACGGTGCAAAACTCCGACGTCATCATGGTGCTCGACCACGGCAGTATCATTGAACGCGGCACGCACGACCAGTTGATCGCCGAAGGCGGCACGTACGCAAAGCTCTATCAGGGTGCGTTTGAACTGGAATAACAGGGTCAAGGGCCAAGGGCCGAGGGCCGACGCGCCGGACAGTACGGCTGCGAGAAGCAGTTTGCCGCGCAGAGCGGCAGAATTGCAAGAAACAAGAAGGCAAGAAACAACCTACGCGTCCGGTTTGTCCGGGCGCGTTTTTGCAACACTTTTTTATGAATGTGTCACAGCTTTTAATAATTCACAATTCATTCACAAAATGAACGAATCTACGCGACAACTCTTTGTTAAAGTATTGTTAATATTTTGCAAAGCGGTCGTACGGCTGCGGAAGGGGAAATTATGACAGAGTGTTGGTTCGACTATAAAACAGTGATCGTATCCGGTGCATCCAGCGGCATCGGCAAGGGGCTTGTAAAAAAGCTGATCGACGAGCACGGCTGCCGGGTGATCGGCATTGCGCGCAACGAAGCAAAAATGAAAAAGCTGGTCGCGGAGCTGGGCGAACAGGCGCGGTTTTTTTCCTATTTTCTCTTTGACGTTTCCGCCAGAGAAAACTGGACGACCTTCGCTGACGCCTTGCGCGAGCAGGGGATCCAACCGGATATTTTGATCAACAACGCCGGCATTTTGCCGAAGTTTGACAAATTCCTCAACTACTCCATCGAGGATATCGACCGCGCAATGCAGATCAATTTTTATTCCTGCGTCTATTCCATGAACGCGCTGCTGCCGATGCTGATGCAGTCGAACGCGGCGGGCGTGGTCAACATCGCGTCGAGCGCGGCGCTGTGTTCGCTGGCCGGTACCAGCGTGTATTCCGCGAGCAAGGCGGCGCTCAAAAGCTTGACGGAATCCATCCGCGAGGAATGCCGCGGCCGCTGCTATGTGGGGCTTGTGTGTCCGGGATTTACAAAAACGGACATCTTTGCCAATCAGAAAAAGGGAAACGAATCCGAGCTGAGCGAAAAGGCGCTGCAAATGGTGTCTTCCTCGTGTGAACACATGGTCAACAGTATCGTGGCGGGCATCTGGAAACGCAAGAGCAACATGGTCTTCGGCATCGACGCAAGGCTCATGAATGACGGCAACAAGCTGTTCGGCGTGCTGGTTCCGATGCTGTCCAGCTCCGTGATCCGCGCGGCGCATCTCGACATGTTTTCGGATGTGTTTGAAGATTCCGACGCTGCGCCCGCCGGTGAACCGCTGTATGTGCAGCTCGGCAAATATCTCAAACGCCTGTTGCCGTTTTCGAAAGAATAAGCAAACAGCAAAGCCGCCCAAGGGCGGCATTTTCTTTTGTGTAGCGCTATTTATCCTTTGATCGGGCAAATACACTTGCCGCGAGCGCACACAAAACCGCGGCCAGTACGCCGGCCGCCGCGGCGGACAGCGGGCCTTCCAATATCCCGATCCAGCCGCTTTCGTCCACGGCTTCCTTCGTGCCCTTCATCAGCGCATAGCCGAAGCCCGTGATCGGCACAGCCGCGCCCTCGCCGGCAAACTCCGCCAGCGGCCCGTACAGGCCGACGCCGCCGAGCACCACGCCGCACACGACAAACAGCACCAG
>CACWJV010000119.1 GCA_902761265.1 Oscillospiraceae bacterium
ACCCCGACCAAGACGGCCACGGCGCAGTATACCTACACGTTCAACAACACCTGGTCGCCGGAGATCGTTGCGGTCACCGAGGCTGCCACCTACACCGCGCAGTTCGATTCCACCGTCAACAAGTATGCCGTCACCTGGGTCGACGGCGACGGCAACACGCTGAAGACCGATTCCGTTGCCTACGGTGAGACCCCGGCCTATGACGGCGAAACCCCGACCAAGACGGCCACGGCGCAGTATACCTACACGTTCAACAACACCTGGTCGCCGGAGATCGTTGCGGTCACCGAGGCTGCCACCTATACCGCGCAGTTCGATTCCACCGTCAACAAGTATACGATCACCTGGGTCGACGGCGACGGCAACACGCTGAAGACCGATCAAGTTGAATACGGTGAGACCCCGGCCTATGACGGCGAAACCCCGACCAAGACGGCCACGGCGCAGCATACCTACACGTTCAACAACAGCTGGTCGCCGGCAATCGTTGCGGTCACCGAGGCTGCCACCTACACCGCACAGTTCACACCGACTGTCAACCAGTACACTGTGACTTTCGTGGATGAAGATGGCGAAACCGTGCTGAAAGAAGCCAAGGCGTATGACTACGGCACCGCAGCGGCAGATATTGAACAGCCTGTCACCCCGACCAAGGCACCGACCGCGCAGTACACCTACACGTTCAGTGGCTGGACGCCGGTGCTTGCGGAAGTCACAGATAATGTGGTCTACAAAGCGACCTACAGCAGCACAGTCAACCAGTACACGGTGATTTGGAAGAACGAAGACGGTACAGAACTTGAAAAGGACGAAAACGTGCCTTACGGTACCATGCCGGCTTATAACGGCGAAACGCCGACCAAAACAGCCGATGCGCACTATACTTATGAATATGACAAATGGACGCCGGAGATCACAACCGTCACCGGTAACGCGACCTACACCGCAACTTATAAGTCAACCGTCAACAAATACACGGTGAAGTTCGTGGATGAGGACGGCGAAACTGTGCTGAAGGAAGAAAAACAGTATGACTATGGCACACCGGCGGCAGATATTGCAAAGCCGGCTGATCCGATGAAACAAGCCGATGCACAGTATACTTATACGTTCACAGGCTGGACGCCGGAAATCGCAGAAGTCACAGAAAATGTGGTCTACAAAGCGACCTACAGCAGTACAGTCAATGAGTACACCGTGATTTGGAAGAACGAAGACGGCACCGTGCTTGAAACAGATGAAAACGTGCCCTATGGTACCATGCCGGCTTATGACGGCGAAACGCCGACCAAGGCGGCCACAGCGCAATACACCTATGCGTTTGCCGGCTGGGATCCGGTAGTAGTTTCTGTCGCAGGCGATGCAACCTATACCGCGACATACAGCAGCAATGTGCAGTCCTATGAAGTCAAATTCTTAGACCTTGACGGCGTGCAAATTGGAGCCACGCAGTCCGTTGCATACGGCGGTCATGCAACCCCACCGGATCTTCCGACAAAAGATTATGATGATGACTGTCATTATGTGGTTACATGGGACAGCGATGAATATACGAGAGTGACCGAAGCCACCGTTATCAAAGCTGTTGCAGAACCTGTTGCACACAGTTTCACAACCTATACGTCTGACAATAATGCAACCTGTCTTGTGGACGGCACAAAGACTGCAAAGTGCGAAGGATGTGCAAAGACCCATACGATTCAGGATGAAGGTACTGCCCTTGGTCACAGCTTTGGCGATTGGATAATCACCGCAAATGCGTCCTGCGAAGAAGCGGGCAGCAAATACCACACCTGCAGCCGCTGTGATGTAACTGAAACGCAGGAGATTCCTGCCCTCGGTCATACGCTCACCCTTATCTCCGGCACACCGTCCACCTGCCAACAGACTGGCATAATTGATTATTACAAGTGTTCCGTCTGCGGCAGATTCTTCAAGGATGAGGCCGGCTCGATTGAGCTTACTGAGGAGCAACTGATTGATCCGATCCGTGCCCACAACTTCGGCAACCCGCGCAACAACAACGACCGCGTGACGCATACCCTCGTGTGCATCTACGGTTGCGGCACCTACGGCCCCAGAGAAGAACACTCGTTCACACAGAAGGTTGAGACCCGCCAGTATCAGCGCGGCGAAGCGACCTGCACCGAACCGGCTACCTATTTCTATAGCTGCGCCTGCGGTGAAAAAGGCTACGATTCGTTCTCGCCCGAGGGAGCTGTTGCGCTCGGCCATGCCTGGAAAGTCGTTGCAGAAGAAGCCCCGACCTGCACCAAGGACGGCCACGAAGCTTACGAAGTTTGCACACGCTGCGGCGACATTAACAGCGAGAGCGGCACATTCACTGTCCTTCCTGCCACGGGCCACGGCGAGTACAAGAAGAACAACGATTTTTCCGGGGAGACCGCTGATGGTTCGCTCCAATGGACCGCTTACAAATGTCCGAAGTGTGACGACTATTACATGAAGCTGACCGTGACCGCGAAAGACAGCGCCGGCAATCCGGTGTCCGGTGTGAACGTCCAGATCACCGACAAGAACGGCAAGGTCAACCTGAGCGGCAAAACGAACGCCAATGGCGTGTTCAACCCGAGCGAATCCGTGAAACCGGGTATCTATACCTTCACCTTGACAAACGGAAGCGACAAGACGACCGCGACGATCACCCTTTCGAACGGCCAGGCGTCCGGCTCGATCGGCACGATCGGCCAGAGCAGCTCCGACTCCGGTTCCGGTTCGTCCTCGGGTTCCGGCTCCGGCTCGTCCTCCGGTTCCTCCGGCGGCTATCGCTGCCCGATGTGCGATTTCAACGATTCCGTCAAGAACAAGCCTGTGATCAGTTGGTTCGTGATTCCGTTCCATGCGATCTTCCACTTCTTCGCCCGCTTGTTCAATATGTAATCGTATGCACCAACTACAAAGCGGCACCCTGCGGGGTGCCGCTTTTTTGCCGCCCGATCATTGACGCGGCGCGACGCTTGTGCTATAATCAAAACGAAAGGTGGAAGATATATGAGCGTTATCAAAACTTTCTACGATACGATGCCGGACGGCAGAGAGGTCTATCAGTACAAGATTGAAAACAACAACGGCGTTTTTGTGGAACTGCTCACACGCGGCGCCACGCTTGCGTCGTTCGTCTGTCCCGACCGCGACGGCGTGATGGGCGATATTCTGGTCGGCTTCGATACCCTTGCCGGCCATCTGGCAACAACAACCTACGCCGGCGAGATCATCGGTCAGTACGCCAACCGTATTTGCGAGGGAAAGTTCACGCTGGACGGCGCACAGTATCAGGTCACGCAAAACGAAAACGGCGTCACCTGTCTGCACGGCGGCGACGAATACAGCAGCGCCCTGTGGCAAGCGATCATCACGGACGATAACGCCGTCGAGTTTTCTTACCACAGCCCCGACGGCGCGCAAGGATTCCCGGGTAATGTGGACATCACGGTGCTGTATGTGCTGAACGATCACAACGAGCTGGAGATCCATTACACCGCCACGACGGACAAAAAGACGATTGTCAACTTCACAAATCACGCCTATTTCAACCTCGGCACGATGGCCGGCGGCGACGTGCTTGACCATGAGCTGCAGCTTTTCTGCGACGCGTTTACGCCGACCGACGAACGGTCGATCCCGACCGGCGAGATCCGCCCGGTAGCGGGTACGGCGTTCGATTTCCGCGAAGGCAAAAAGATCGGCCGCGACATCGGACTCGATGACGTGCAGCTTGTGCAGTGTCGCGGCTACGACCACAACTTCTGTGTGAACGGCGAAAAAGGCAAGCTGCGTCCTGTGGCAAAAGTGTCCGATGAAAAGAGCGGCCGCAAGCTGGAGGTCTTTTCCGACCTGCCGGGCGTACAGCTCTATACCGGCAATTTTCTTGACGGGTCCGAGACCGGAAAAGGCGGCATCCCGCTGCAAAAGCACGCCGGATTTTGTCTGGAAACCCAGTATTATCCCGACACGCCGAATCAGCCGTCGTTCCCGTCGTGCGTGCTGGAACCCGGAAAAACCTTCAAGAGCCTGACAATCTTCAAGGTATAAAACAACCGTCTGTACCCGCGCGGTACAGACGGCTTTGTTCTTTTGTTATTGCTTTGGTTTTACAAACGCCGCAAGTCCGCCTTGCGACGTTTCTTTATACCGTGCGGAGATATCCTTGCCCGTGCGGTACATCGTTTCGACGACTGTATCAAACGAGACGCGCCGCGTATTGGACAAAAAGTTTGCCAGCGACAGCGCGTTGATGGCGCGCATGGCCGCCACGGCGTTGCGTTCGATACACGGGATCTGTACCAGTCCGCAGACCGGGTCGCACGTCAGACCGAGCATGTGCTCCATTGCGACCTCGGCGGCGTATTCGATCTGGCCGAGCCCCATGCCGAACAGTTCGCACAGCGCGGCCGCCGCCATCGAGCATGCGGTGCCGATCTCCGCCTGACAGCCGCATTCCGCGCCGGAGATGGACGCGTTGGTTTTGACCAGATTGCCGATCAGACCGCCGACCGCCAGCGCACGGTAAATATTATCGTCGTCGGAAAACCGGCGCTTGTCCTGCATATATTTCAGCACGGACGGCACTACGGCGCACGAGCCGCAGGTCGGCGCAGTGACCACGATACCGCCGCCGGCGTTTTGCTCGCTTGCGGCAAACGCGTAGGCGCACACGAGCCGGTTCTCTTTGGTGATCTCGCTTTCGTCAATATGGCTTTGCTGATACAAAAGCTGTGCCTTGCGCTCCACACCCAGCCCGCCGTCCAATACGCCGTTGGTGGTCAGGCCGTCTAAAATCGATTGCTTCATCGCGCGCCAAATATCGTGCAGATAGGCACGAAATTCGGGTCCTTCCTGCTCAAACACATAATCGCTCAGTCGCATGTTGCGCGACGCGCAAAGGGCCGAAATTCGGGCAAACGACTGCTCCTTGTAGATCTGCGGCTTGTCAAACTGCGGCTTGCCGACCACGCGGATTTCGCCGCCGCCGACGGAAAGGATCCGCGCGTAGCCGATCTGCCTGCCACTTTGGATTGCATAGAAATCCATCGTGTTTTCGTGTTCGAGCGGCTTGTTAGGGAGCCCGGCGAACCGCACCTCGGTTTTGACAGGGGAGAGTTCATCCCGGATGGCTACGTCGGTTTTGTGTCCTTTGCCGGTCGCGGACAGCGAGCCGAACAACTCGACCCGGAACGCGTCGGCGTCCGGGTACAGGCTTTTGAAAAGCTGTGCGGCTTTGGCCGGCCCCATGGTATGGGAGGACGACGGGCCGCGTCCGATTTTATAGAGTTCACGCAAAGATTCCATCAGTTTTGCCTTTCCACCATTTTGTATTCATCGTATAGCTTGAAGAAGCCGCAATCCGCGTTGGAGCCGCGCATATACTGCTCCATCTCGTCTTCGTCCAGTGAGACGTCGCAGTAATACGTTTCTTCTTCGTCGTCATACAGATAGTGTGCACAAAATTCGCAGTTGTTTGCCATGATTCTTCCTTTCAGATCGCTTGATATTGTTCGGCGAACGCGTCGACTTTTTCTTGAAAGACCGGGCTGTTCTCTTTGACGTCCTGCACATATTCGTGCATATCCAAAAGACCGTGTTCCGCTTCGATCAGCGCGGCGGCGATGGACGAGCAGTGGTCGGACACCCGCTCGATATACGACACCGTTTCGCGTCCGGTGGTGCCGGCGGTCAACGTCAGCGCACCCTGCTGCATCTCCTGCGTCAGCGAATGTTTGAAATGATCCGACAACTGGTCGATCACCTGTTCGAGCGGCTCCACGTCGGAGGCGATGTTGGTACTTTCGTTGCAAAATGCATCTGTCGTCATCTGCACCACATCCTTTGCCGCACGCAGAATGGGCTCGATCTGCGCTTTGACCGGCGTGCCGTCTTCACCCTGCAGCCCCGCGGCACAATCGGCCAGATGGACGGCGTGGTCGCTCAGTCGCTCAAAGTTTGAAGCCATCTGCTGCAAAAGGCCGAGCAGCCGGCTGTCGCGCTGCGACAACGGGAGGGCGCTGAGCTTGAGCAGATAGGTGTCGATCTCGTCCTCCAAAAGATCCAAAGACGTTTCGGTCTGTCGGATGGATTCCACCGTGCTGCGGTCATAGGTGACAAACTGCTGCAGCGCCAGCTTTATGGCGTTGTTGCTTTCGCCGGCCATGCGCTGCGAGACGGTTTTGGCCTGTACGAGTGCCAGCGTCGGATTGATGAACAGACGCGGATCGAGCGCGTTGGCGGCCGGTTCCTGTGTCGGGCCGTCTTTGACCAGAAGGCATACCAGCTTTTCCAGCAGCTTAGACAGCGGCAGCATAACGGCGGCCGTGGTCAGCATAAAGAGCGTGTGCAGCAGCGCGATCCACACGGCGTTGATGCTCTGTGCGGATACAGCCGGCTTGATCAAAAGGAAGCCATACCACAGCACCAGGTTGAGTCCCGCGCCGAAAATGTTGAACATCAGATGCGACAGCGCGGTGCGCTTGGCGTTTTTGCCGGCGCCGATGCAAGACAGCAGCGCCGTGACGCAGGTGCCGATATGCTGGCCGAGGATGATCGGCACCGCCGCCGCAAAGGTCAGATGTCCCGTCAGCGACAGCGCCTGCAAAATGCCGAGGCCGGCGGCGGACGATTGCAGCAGCGCCGTCAGCACCAAACCGGCGAGCAGACCCAGCGCCGGATTTTCGAGCGCCAAAAAGATTTGCCGCACCTGCTCCATCCCGCCGAGCGGCGACAGCGCATCCGCGGCAAAGATCATGCCGTACATCAGCACGGAAAACGACAAAAGAATCGTGCCGATATCCTTTTTGCGCTGGTCGCGCACAAAAAGCAGCAAAACGACGCCGATGAGCGCCAGCACCGGCACGAACGAGGTCGGTTTTAAAAACTGCAAAAAGACCAGGTCGCTTTGTACACCTGTTAAACTCAGCAGCCACA
>CACWJV010000120.1 GCA_902761265.1 Oscillospiraceae bacterium
TAGTTGACCATCAGTTGTTTCGGATCATGGATCGTGTCGTAGGAGATGATAAAGGTCGGCACATCTTTGTAGTCGTTTTTGTGTGCCTGTGCCCATGCGGTTGCGCCGCGCAGACCGGCTTCTTCGGAACCGGTGATGATTACGCCGACTTCGGTGTTTTCAAGGTTGATGCCTTCGTCTTTCATCATCTTGAGCAGCGCAATGCCCATATAGCAGCCGGACAGGTTGTCGTTCGCACCGTCCACAATACGTCTTTCATTCCACAGAAAATACAGACCAATCCAGAACGGAACAAACAGCAGGCCCCAAAGCGCCCATTTAGTGAGCGCCGCACCAGTGCAGAGGCGAACGATGGAGAGCACCAGATAATAGAACGCGCCGGCAAAACCGATGATTGCATGGCTTTCAAAGCCAACGCCGCCGAGCAGATAGTTGACGGGCCATTCCCAGGCGGCATCCACGTGACCGTTGAAGAAGATCCGGCGCTTGGTTTCGCCGGTGCAGTGTTTGATGGCGGTGACGTTATGGCCGGTCTTTTCCGGGAAAAACTTATCTACAAATTTGAAGTACAGACCGAACTGCAGCACGGCGATCACAAGACCGAAGGTAATAAAGATTGCGGAAAGCCAGGGCAGGTTCAGGAAGAATGTGACCACTGAAACCAGCATGAGCGTGACGGTAATATAGATCCAACCCATAAAGGATGCGGGATTCTCCTTAAAGGATTCGATTTTGACGTCTTCGCAGCCGCAGTCGTTTTTCAGCACATCTGCCATGTATTCGCATGTCAGTTTTTCGCCTTCGGAACCGGGGTCGCGTTTCGGCAGGGTTTTGATGATTTTTGTAATCTCGTCCATCATGTATTTGGACGCGACATTTTTCTTGTCGATCAGGGTTTGCAGTTTGCTCATACAAGGTTCTCCTTTGATGTAAATTTGTTGAAAACATGAATATATTGTAACAAGTTGCCGCCGAAAAGTCAAGCAAATGTCCCGATATTATGATTATTT
Organism: Oscillospiraceae bacterium; assembly: GCA_902761265.1. Classification (GTDB taxonomy): domain Bacteria; phylum Bacillota; class Clostridia; order Oscillospirales; family Acutalibacteraceae; genus UBA6857. Next base: position 1,011 of record CACWJV010000120.1, read on the forward strand.
GATTCCTTAAATTTTAATGAACGATCATTGACAGGGAATAGAAAGCATGGTAAGATGAATCAAAGGGGGTCGGTGAGATGGTTGGTATTATTGATGTCGGCGGCGGTTTGCGTGATATCTACGGTGCAGGGGTTTTTGACCGGCTGTTGGACGACGGCGTGCAGCTCGATTATTGTCTCGGCGTTTCGGCCGGCAGTGCGAACGTCGTGTCCTATCTTGCAAAGCAGCGCGGGCGCAACCACCGGTTTTATATTGATTATTCCAAACGCAAGGAATATATGAGTCCGTCGAACCTCTATAAGATCGGCGCATTTTTAAACCTAAAGTATATCTACGGCACGCTTTCTGCGTCGGACGGGGAAGATCCGCTGGATTATGAAACGCTTAAAAACAATGAGAGCGAATTGTGCGTGGTTGCTACGAACGCAAAAACAGGTAGAATCGAATACTACGGCAAGGACGATATAGCGCAGGATGACTACCGCATTTTGATGGCGTCATCGGCGATCCCGATCATAGCCCGGATGGAAACCATCGGCGACGCCCAGTGCTCCGACGGCGGTGTCGGCGAACCGATTCCGATTGCAAAAGCCTTCTTTGACGGCTGCGACAAAGTCGTGCTGGTACTGACGATGCCCGACGGGCCTATGCAGCGCAAACGCCGTGATCTGCTCGCTGCGGTGCTGCTGCGGTTTATACGGCCGAATCTTTCCAAACTGCTGCTGGAACGGCACAATATCTATAACCGCCAGCTCGAGCATGCACATGCGCTGCGTGACGATGGAAAATGCATGATCATTTCACCCGATGACGTGATCGGTATCAAGACGCTGACCAATGATACCGAACGGCTTGAGCAGTTGTATCAGAAAGGGTACGCGGACGCCGCGAAGATCAAGGCGTTTGTGGAAGCGGATGCGTCAAAAAAATAAGCGAATTTTTGTGCAAAAAGACTTTACATTTTCTGTTTGCTGTGTTATAATCTTCAAGCATTCTGCCGATTTCTCAGTGTACGGACCAAGTTCGGGGCGTTTAAAGGCGCTAAGAACACTTCACCAACCGTTCACCGGGGGTCAGGCAAATGAAATACTTTTATGAGGTGAAAGACATGATCACAAAAGAAGAAAAAACCGCAATCATCAAAGAGTACGCGACCCATGAAGGCGACACCGGTTCTCCGGAAGTTCAAATCGCAGTGCTGACCCACCGCATCAACACCCTGACTGAGCATCTGAAGACCAATAAGAAGGATCACCATTCCCGCCGCGGCCTTCTCAAGATGGTCGGTCACAGAAGAAACCTGCTTGCATACCTGCAGAAGAACGACATTGAACGTTATCGTTCTATCGTTGCAAGACTTGGCCTTCGTAAATAAGATAACGCAAAACAGCAGGCACGCTTTTCGTGTCTGCTGTTTATGTTGTCATTGAACACCCTTGTTTTTCCCGCAGGGTTCATTACGGATTAGCACTAAACGGAACGTTTTGTCTACAAAACGCTGCGTTTATTGCTAAACCGAACCTTGCGTGAAGATAGACTAATATTTTCAGAAAGGATTGGTACAACCTATGTTCCCGGAATTCCGAACATTTGAAACCACACTCGCCGGCAGACCGCTCAAGGTCGAGACCGGTAAAATGGCCGGCCTTGCCGGCGGCTCCTGCCTTATCCGCTACGGTGAGACAGAAATTCTTTGTACGGCTACCATGTCTGCAAAGCCCAGAGAAGGCGTAGACTTTTTCCCGCTTTCCGTCGATTTTGAAGAAAAGCTCTATTCTGTCGGTAAGATCCCCGGCTCGTTCCAAAGAAGAGAAGGCCGTGCCAGCGAGAAGGCGACTCTTTGCTCCCGCGTGATCGACCGCCCGATCCGTCCGCTGTTCCCGAAGGATATGCGCAATGACGTCGGCGTTGTCGCCACAGTCATGAGCGTGGATCAGGACTGTCTGCCGGAAATCACCGCCATGATCGGTGTGTCCATCGCAATCTCTATCTCCGAGATTCCCTGGGACGGCCCGATCGCCGGTGTGTCTGTCGGTCTTGTGGACGGCGAATTCGTCATCAACCCGACCGAGGCGCAGCGTGAAAAATCTGAAATGGCTGTGACCGTTGCTTCCACGGCTGACCTCGTCGCCATGATCGAAGCCGGCGCCAAGGAAGTCGACAACGAAACCATGTTTGACGGTATCATGTATGCCCATAAGGTCAATCAGGAGATCGTTGAATTCATCAAAGGCATACAGAAGGAAGTCGGCAAAGAAAAGGTTCCGTTTGAATCGCAGGATCCTGATCCAGAGATGTTTGAAGCTGTCAAGGATTTCGCCATCGACATGGTGAAGGAAGCCCTTGACACCGACGATAAACGCATCCGCGACGAAAGACTCAAGCCGGTCTATGCCGCTGTGCATGAAAAGTTTGACGAAGTCTATCCGGATGATATCGCTAAGCTGGACGACTGCCTGTACAAGCTGCAGAAGTTCGTCGTGCGCCGCTGGCTGCTTGACGAAGGCAAGCGCGTAGACGGCCGCGGCATCAACGATATGCGTCCGCTGGATGCGGAAATCGATTTGCTGTCCCGCGTCCACGGTTCCGGTATGTTTACCCGCGGTCAGACGCAGGTTCTGACTGTCACCACGCTCGGCACAATGAGCGATGCGCAGATGCTCGACGGTCTTGACAACGAAGAGAGCAAGCGCTATATGCACCACTATAACTTCCCGTCCTACTCCGTCGGCGAAACCAGACCGCCGCGCGGCCCGGGCAGACGTGAAATCGGCCACGGCGCACTCGCTGAGCGTTCGCTCGTGCCGGTACTTCCGACAGTAGAAGAATTCCCGTATACCATCCGTCTCGTTTCCGAAGTGCTGTCCTCCAACGGCTCTACCTCTCAGGCATCTGTCTGCGGCTCCACGCTGTCGCTGATGGCGGCCGGTGTGCCGATCAAGGCGCCTGTGGCCGGTATCTCCTGCGGTCTGATCACCGAAGGCGAACGCTTTATGACGATGGTCGACATTCAGGGTCTCGAAGACTTCTTCGGCGATATGGACTTCAAAGTGGCGGGTACCAAGCGCGGTATCACCTCCATCCAGATGGACCTCAAGATCCACGGTCTGACGCCGGCGATTATCAAGGAAGCGCTCGAAAAGACTTACGCTGCCCGCTGCAAGATCATCGACGAAGTGATCCTGCCGTGCATCGCTGAGCCGCGCAAGGAGCTTTCCAAGTACGCACCGAAGATGCTGACGACCAAGATCGACGTGGAAAAGATTGCTGACGTTATCGGTAAGCAGGGTAAGGTTATCCAGAAGATTTGCGCAGAATGCAACTGTAAGATCGACGTGGAAGAAGACGGCACGATCTTTGTGTCCGCAATTGATATCGACGATGCGAAGCGCGCGCTGACAATTATTGAAACGATCGCCAAGGATCCGGAGATCGGCGCCATCTATCGCGGTGTTGTCACCCGTCTGATGACGTTTGGTGCGTTTGTTGAGATCGCACCGGGCAAAGAAGGTTTGGTACACATCAGCAAGCTTGATGTCAAGCGTGTAGATAAAGTGGAAGACTGTGTCACCGTCGGCGACGAAGTGATCGTCAAAGTCACCGAAATCGACGATCAGGGCCGTCTGAATCTGTCACGCCGCGATGCGCTGATCGAGATCGAAGGTCTGACGCCGGAAAACGATATCGAAGAAGAACCGCGCAGACCGCGCCGCGACAACAACCGTCGCAGAAACAACAACCATAAATAAGCAATGACCATGGCAAATCGTGTGGATCGGTAACGATTCACACGATTTTTTAAGGAGTGTTCCGGATGCAACAAAAAAGTAAAGTATTTGCACTCACCCTGACCGCAGCGTTTCTGGCGATCATCATCCTGATGTCCTTTACACCGATCGGCTATCTCAAGGCCGGTCTGGTTGAAATCACGCTGCTCGTGCTGCCTGTTGCACTCGGTGCGGTCACTGTCGGCACAGGAGCAGGTGCGTTTTTGGGCCTGGCGTTTGGCGCCACATCGTTTATTCAATGCTTCGGCATGAGCCAGTTCGGTGCGATGCTGCTTTCAATCAACCCGGTTTTCGCCGCGATTGTCTGCTTTGTGCCGCGCATTCTGCTTGGTTTTTGTGCCGGTCTGCTGTTTCAGGCGCTTTCGAAAACAAAGATCCCTGCCGGTGTGTCTGCCGGTATCACGGCGCTTTGTGCGTCTTTGATCAACACAGTCTGCTTTGTCGGTCTGCTGATTTTTCTTTACGGCAAAACGGAGTACATCCAGACGATGATGGAAAGTGTCGGCGCAAAGAATCTGTTCCTGTTCGGTTTTGCGTTTGCCGGAATCAACAGTCTCATCGAAGCGGCTGCGAATGCAGTGATCGGCGGTGTGATCGGCGGCGTTTTGCTCAAATTGAAGAAGCGGATTTGAGCGTTTTCACCAAAAAGCAGCTCGTGAATTGACAACAGAAACAAACATCCCTATAATAGCAGTATGCTGTTACAGGGATGTTTTATTTTTAGGAAGTGAGGAAACAAAGATGGGTAAACTGAAAACCTTTCTGCAAAGCCCCCTTGTTAAAAAAGACGTCGGTGAAGAGACCGTTCTGACATGGAAAGAGACGATTTCTTATGCGCTCGGCCGCGGCGCGCAGGGCATGAACACCGGCATGACCAGCTCTAAATATGTCAACTACTTTTTAACAAATGTTCTGTTTTCCAAGCTTGAGCAGGAACGCGGCAAAGGCAGTGCGATGAGCATTGCGTCGCGGATTCGCTTTTACTGCGGCATTTTCGACGCAATCAACGACCCCGTTATGGGTGTGATCGTTGACCGCACACGCACCAAAAACGGCCAGATGCGGCCCTATATCAAGTGGGCGCCGATCTTTGTAGCTATTGTAATGGTGCTGTTTTTCATCGGTTCGTCTTCTATGCCGACCTGGTTTAACATTGTCTATACCACAGTGTTGTTTGTGCTGCTTGATGTGACCTATACCGCGTTTGATATTCCGATGGGTGCCCTCGCGTTTTCGATCACGCCGAGCGGCATCGAGCGAACCAAACTGTTCGGCGTCTCGTCGATCGTTCGATCTGTCGGAGGCGCGATTCCGATGGTATTTGTGGCCGGTGCCGGGCTGCTGCCGTATTTCAGTGACCACCGCCCGCAGTCCTATTTGACGAGTGCGGTCATCGCCGCTGTGGGTATTGTAGTGCTCACCCGGCTGACCTACGCCAATACTCACGAACGCGCCCAGCATAAAGAGGATGCGCCGTCGGTGAAAGAATGCTTCCGCCTGCTGTTTCAAAACCGTCCGCTGCTGATGCTGTTTTTGGGCAATATCTGTTTTGTGCTTTGTAAAATTCCTGAGCAGGTCTCGACCTATTTTGTCTATGACCTGATGGCAAATGACAAATACAATCTCTTTATAGATATTGTCAAGTTCCCCGGCTCTCTGATTGCAGCGGTGCTGGTGCCGATGATTATGGAAAAGCTCGGCCGGAAAGCGAACCCGAAGCGATTTTATCAGGTGTGCTGCGTGCTGGCGATTGTCTTAAGCGGCCTGTTTGCACTGACGACCTACCACGGTCTACTCGGGAAAGCGCCGGGCACGTCTGTGTCGCTGTTTACAGGTATTATGATCGTACTGTTTACCGGACTGCTTGCGATCCCGATGGAGTTTAAAAACCTGATCCAAAAAGAAATGGAAGCCGAAACCGTCGATTATATTGAATATAAAACCGGAACCCGCGTGGAAGGCGTGATGCTGTCGATCATGTCCTTCACCGGCAAAATCGAAAACACATTTTCCGCGTCGATCGGCCTGCGCGTGCTCGGACTGACCGGCTATATCAGCCACGAAGAGGGGAGCGTTGCACAAAACAGCGGAACAAAT
>CACWJV010000121.1 GCA_902761265.1 Oscillospiraceae bacterium
AACGATTCTGCCCTTCGGCAGTCCGCCGACGCCGGTTGCAATATCGAGCGAGACCGAGCCGGTGTGGATGGCTTCCACGTTCAGCTCGCTCGTTTGACCCAGCCGCATGATCGCGCCCTTGCCATACTGCTTTTCAATCTGCGCCAGCGCGGTTTCGAGCGCTGATTTTTTGTCTGCCATATCGTCTCCTCCATGTTCGTACAAATGTTCGTTGCGCCTATTATATAACAAATGAAAGGAAAAATCAATGCTTTTTGCAAAATTCATGGGCGCGTTTTTGAAAAGTCCTGATTTAGGGACAAGGGGCAAGCGACCAGCGACAAGGGACAAGGGACAAGGGACGCGGGTTCGCGCAGCGGAACACGATTCGCCGCGCAGGGGAGCGATCGGCAGCGGCGCTGGCTTGCGACAGCCAAGGGTCGAACCAGGGCAAATATAAAAAGCCGCCTGGTAGGCCCCAACTACGTTTATTTGCAAAACCCATAGCGCCCGTAGTGGTCGGCTATCAGCCGACTGGGCGCGGATGGTAAAACCAACATCAGATCGGCAGCTGTCCGGCCGGGTGTGTTTTTATCTTTTGTACTGCCGACGGGCAGTGCCTTTTCTTTCCGGCGCCGTCCTTCCCTTCGCGGGCAGCTTTTATGGTTGCGGTTCTGTCCGCCCGCGTCCCCTCGCAAAACAGATCGGAACTTTTTTCCGTCAAGCTCTTGCATTTTCCTGCCGGCGGTGCTACAATAATTAAGATATTGGCGCAATAGGTTGTGTCGAATCTGACTTTTTGCGGAAGGAGGCTGGGTCGTATGTTCCAAAAATATGCAGATCTTTACAATACGCTTTACAATTTTGCTGATGCATTCATCACCAAATGGCTGAAAAAAGAGAACCCCACAAGAGAAGCGAATGGTTATATCAACAAAATCATCGATTTCCTGAAAGACACGTTCTCGACCTTTATCGGCTAAGACTGCAAACACAAAGCGGATCATAATTTCAAAATAAGGAGGATACCCCATGCTGCTCAGAACCTGGGATTATATCAACGCACTTTATGCTTTTGCAAACAAGATTTTCAAGTTTGAAAAGAAGAACGAAGACTGGAGAGACCTCCACGATAAGTGGACAGACGTCGAAAAGCTGATCAGAGGTCTGCTCGATTTCAGCATCAACGCGAAATAAGAGGTGAACGAAAATGTCAGAATTTTTTGCAATCATCAAAACCAGATTTGCGCTTCTGAAGTCTCAGATCGGCCTTATCAAATATATGATCAAGTACGGCAAGATGCTGTTTGAACTGGCCGGAGATCTGAACAAATAATTGTATGAACTTCTGAGGACCGGGAAATCCGGTCTTTTTTCTATGCTATTTTCAAGGAAATTATATACAGGCCTCTTGACATTCTTCGCCGCTGCGTGCTAGAATCAATGTCAGTAAACATCTGATCAACGCAGGGAAGGAGGGTGCAGGATGCTTGCAGATCTTTGGGCATATTATGATATCATTGTCGGTTTTATTGATACCGTGATCACAAAATGGTTCGGCAAGGAGAATCCGTTTGCGGATTTCAACAGCAAGATGGTCGACATCGAAAAGCTGACAAAGGACCTTACCCGTGTGTTCAGCAGATAACTTTTTTGGACAGAGAAGGAAGATCGGCGCGCCGGTCTTTTTCTTTTGCCGGCAGCGGCTTCCCGCCAATTCGATGCTGCGGGCGAAAAAAACGGCTTCCCGCTTGACAAGCGCGGCGTTTTGTGTTAGACTAACTGCAATCGGCGAAGATCAAGAGGAGTAGCGTTGCGGCCGGTACAGAGACAAGGCGGTCGGTGCAAGCCTTGCGAAGACGCAGCGTGAAGGTCGCTTGGGAGCCGCAGGAAGAACGTCTTTGACCAGTAGACCCTGCAATCAAAAGAGTGCGGCGAAAGCCGAACTCAGGTGGTACCGCGGATTTTTCCGTCCTGAGACTGTTTCTCGGGGCGGTTTTTTTAATTCCGAATTTTTTTGAACGGAGTGAAACTATGGCAAAAGAACTTGCGAAACAATACGATCCGAAAGACGTGGAGGACCGTATCTACCAATCCTGGATCAAGGGTAACTATTTCCACGCGGCCTGCGATCCGCAGAAAACCCCCTATACGATTGTGATCCCGCCGCCGAACATCACCGGTCAGCTCCACATGGGTCACGCGCTCGACAACACGCTGCAGGATATTTTGATCCGCTGGCGCCGGATGCAGGGCTACGATACCCTTTGGCTGCCCGGTACGGACCACGCGTCCATCGCCACCGAAGCGAAGATTGTGGACGCGCTGCGCGCCGAAGGGATCAGCAAAGAGGATCTCGGCCGCGAAGGCTTCCTCAAACGCGCGTGGGAATGGCGTGCGCAATACGGCGGCCGCATTGTGGAACAGCTCAAAAAGCTCGGCTCCTCCTGCGACTGGGAACGCGAACGCTTCACACTGGACGAAGGCTGCTCCAAGGCTGTGCGCGAGGTGTTCAACAACCTGTATGAAAAGGGTTTGATCTATCGCGGCGAGCGCATCATCAACTGGTGCCCGCACTGCAAGACGTCCATCTCCGACATCGAGATGGAATATGAGGAAAAAGACGGCGCCTTCTGGCATATGGCCTATCCGTTTACCGACGGCTCCGGCGAAATCATTGTGGCCACCACCCGTCCCGAAACCATCCCGGGCGACACCGGTGTGGCGGTCCATCCGGACGACGAGCGCTACAAGGATATGATCGGCAAAACCGTCCGTATCCCCGTCATCGGCCGCGAAATACCCATCGTTGCCGACACTTATGCCAAAATGGACAAGGGCACCGGCGCGGTGAAGATCACCCCGGCGCACGACCCGAACGACTTCGAGGTCGGTCTGCGCGCGGGCCTGCCGATTCTCAACGTCATGACCGACGACGGCTATATGAACGAACAGGCGGGCAAATATGCCGGTATGTCGCTCAAGGAATGCCGCAAGGCGATCGTTGCCGACTTTGAAGCGGCCGGCGCGCTCGTAAAGATTGAACCGACCAAGCACGAGGTCGGTACCTGCTACCGCTGCCACACGAGCGTGGAACCGCGCGTGAGCAAACAATGGTTCGTCAAAATGCAGCCGCTGGCCGAGCCGGCGATTAAAGTTGTGCGCGAAGGCAAGACGAAGTTCATCCCCGAACGGTTCGACAAGACCTATTTCAACTGGATGGAAAACATCCGCGACTGGTGTATTTCCCGCCAGCTCTGGTGGGGTCACCGCATTCCGGCGTGGTATTGCGACGACTGCGGCGAAATCACCGTTTCGCGCGAAGACTCGACCGTTTGCGCCCATTGCGGCAGCGCCCACATCCACCAGGATCCCGATACGCTCGATACTTGGTTTTCGTCGGCGCTGTGGCCGTTTTCAACCCTCGGCTGGCCCGACAAAACGCCCGAGCTTGCGCACTACTATCCGACTGACACGCTCGTCACCGGTTATGACATCATCTTCTTCTGGGTGGCGCGTATGATCTTCTCCGCGTGCGAACAGATGGGCGAAGTGCCGTTTTCCACGGTGTTCATCCACGGTATCGTCCGCGACGAGCTCGGCCGCAAGATGAGTAAATCGCTCGGCAACGGCATCGATCCGCTGCTGGTGATCGACAAATACGGCGCCGACGCGCTGCGTCTGACGCTTGCTACCGGCAACAGCCCGGGCAACGATATGCGTTATTCCGAAAAGAAGGTTGAGGCAAGCCGCAACTTTGCCAACAAGATCTGGAACGCCGCCCGTTTCATTTTGATGAATCTCGACGGCAGCGAGGCTGCCCCGCATGTGCCCGAAGCGGCTGCGCTCGAGGATAAGTGGATTTTGTCGCTGTTCAACAAACTGGTAAAGGAAGTCACCGAAAACCTCGAAAAGTTTGAACTCGGCATCGCGGTGTCGAAGCTGTATGACTTTATTTGGGATATCTTCTGCGACTGGTATATCGAGCTTGCAAAGATCCGTTTGCAGCAGGGCGGCGATGCGGCCGCGCAGGCGAAGGACGTGCTGATCTATGTGCTTTCCGAAACGCTCAAGCTTCTGCATCCGTTTATGCCGTTCATCACCGAAGAGATTTGGCAAACGCTGCCGCATACGGGCGACACGATCATGCTTTCCCCGTGGCCGGCTTTCAACGAGGTGCTGTGCTTCGACGAAGACGAAAAGCATATGGATATCATCATGGAAGCGATCCGCGCCATCCGCAACCGCCGTGCGGAGATGAATGTCCCGCCGTCAAGAAAGGCGCACGTCTATATCGCCACGGAATCCAAAGACGTGTTCTCGACGGCCGTTGTTTTCCTGCAGCGGCTCGCGTCCGCGGCGGACGTCGAGATCGGCGACAGCTTTGAAATTCCCGGCGCGGTGTCCATCGTCACGGCCCACGCAAAGGTATATATCCCGATGGGCGACCTCGTTGATTTTGAAGCCGAGCGCAAGCGTCTGACCAAAGAAAAGGAAGGCGCCGAAAAGAAGCTTTCCGGCATCTGTGCGAAGCTTTCCAACCCCGGCTTTCTCGCCAAAGCGCCCGAAGCGGTGGTCAACAACCAGCGCGAAGAGGAAAAGAAGCTGCGCGAAAAGATTCGGAACATCGAAGAAAGTCTGGCTGCGCTGCAATAACCAAAACAAAAAGCACCGTCTCACTGTGCGAGACGGTGCTTTTTCCGTGCACCGTTGACTTTTATACTCGATGCGTTATATAATGAAAACGTGTCCGAAGGGAGGAACGAATTATGAAAAACTTTGATCCCGTGTGGGACTATGACTATTTTCGAAAAGCGGTCAGCTATGTGCTGGCGGCGGTTTTATCGCTGTTTGCGTTTGCGCTGCCCAAAGGCGACGCTGTGATTTTGCCGGCAGGGGAGACCACAACCGCGCTGACGCAGACCGAAGTGGTCACGGGCAGCCACGCCCGCGATCCGCAGACGGCGGCGTTTTTGAAACAGGTGCAACCCGGCTTTGTGGTGCCCGGTCTTGCCGAAGGATTGATTCCGCAAGGCATCTGCTATGACGACACGCACGGCGTGTATCTGATCTCCGGCTATTATGAAGACGATACGCCGTCGCAGATTTGCGTGGTCAAAAAGGACGGCGTATTTGCCGGTTCTGTCGGCGTGATCACGCCCGGCGGCAAGCGTTCCACCGGCCACTTCGGCGGCATCGCGGTCTATCACGACTGGGTCTATGTTGCCAACACGGACAACCTCTATGTGCTGAAGCTGCCGGAGATTCTTTATGCGGACGCAGATTTCGTGCAGGCAAAAGCCGCGCTCAAAACGTGTTTGCCGGCAACGTCCGGCGCCGAGGTTGCAGACGGTGTGCTGTGGCTGACGCAGTTTTGCGAAAACAGCGGCAAAAGCGTGAAGGCTGCCGACCCGGTCTATCAAACGAAGCTCGGCCACAAGCTTTATGCACGCGCGGACGGCTATGTGCTGGACGCCGATTCTCCGTTTGGCATCCGCGAAAGCAGCCTTGTTGACGGCGTGGCGATTCCCGACAAGGCGATCGCCATCCCGAACGAAGTGCAGGGTATGACGACCCTGCCGGACGGTACGCTGGTCTTTTCCTGCTCCTACGGCCGCGGGATGCGTTCGTTCGTTTTGCTTTGCAAAGACGTGACCGCCCGCAAGGCAGACGAAACGCTGACGTTCGGCGCTTCGCCGGTGCCGCTCTGGCATTGCCGGCTGGTTGACCGCAAGGCGACGATCACTGCGCCGCCGATGCTGCAGGAGGTCTGCATCGGTCCCGACGGCAACCTGTGCTTTCTGTCGGAAGCGGGCGCAGCGAAGTACCGCCTTGGCGGCGGGCTGGACCCGTTTGACGAAGTGCTGTTTTGGACAGCATAGCAACAAAAAACGGCGGCCGCTTTCGACCGCCGTTTTTTATCGAATGAGGGCAACGATTCCTGCAATCACCGCAAGGTGCAGCGGATAGAACACATAGAACACCCATTTGCTCCAAGCGAAGCGGCCTTTCTTTTCATTATATAATAGAAACAGCGGGATTGCCAAAAACACACCGAGCGTAAACGCCGCGCCTTTCAGCGACCCGATTGCGCCGTAACCGGCCGCCAACCGCGCACGCACAGCTTCTTCGATATAGAAAAGCGCGACCAGTGTAAACGACAACAGTTGCTTGGCGCGGTCGTTGCGGAACAAATAGAAAAACAAACACCACAGCGGCGCGTAAAAATGCCAGTCGCAATACCAGGTGGCGGCGACACAGGCGGCAACCGCCAGCAGCCGCAGCGGCACGGACCTGACCGTTTCCCACGCATGGATCGTCAGCAGACAGAGCACCAGCGTCAGCAGAAAGTTGAAACTCGGCGTTTGACTTTCGCGGTGCAAAAAGTACCACGGTACCTGCGCAATTGCCGCAAAGATCAGCAGTCTGCCGAAATAGCGGGGCAGGGAGCGGGTATAGCGATAGCCCTGCGCGGCGAAGTAACACATCAGCGGTGCGGTGATGCGTCCGACAATGTGGAACACCTGCGCCGCCGGGGTGCCGAACGGCAGCAGATACCAGGCGATATGATCGAGCAGCATGGCGGCGATGGCAACGTATTTCAATGCATCCCGGTTCAGTCCTTTGCGCTGCTGCATCCGATCACCTCCAAAACTTTGCAATAATTATAGTAAACGCCGGGGAAAAGGTCAAGATTTTGGGCAGAAAATAGGAAAAGTGCCACATAAACATAGCGATTTCGTTCATAATTTGTCAAATTGTTACAGAAGTTTGCAAACCGAAAAATAATTTGTGAAGATTCTAAAAACATCTTGCAATTTGAAAAGCCCGGTGTTATAATTTAACCAAGATAATAGCTAAAAATTAAAGGAGGCAATCCACAATGAAAAAAGTATTATCTATGTT
>CACWJV010000122.1 GCA_902761265.1 Oscillospiraceae bacterium
TGTGCGTCAGACCGCTGTAATCCTTTATTCCATATACATCTCGCTCACCATTCTTGAAGCTATGCTGCTGCTTGCCGGTGGGATGCCTTGGTTCGATTCGATTACGACTGCATTCGCTACGGCAGGTACAGGCGGGTTTTCTATCCGCAACGCGAGCATCGGTTTTTATCAAAGCTACTACATTCAAGGCGTAATCACCGTGTTTATGATCGTGTTCGGTACGAATTTTTCGGTCTATTATCTCCTTCTTTCCAAACGCCCGAAGCAGGCGCTCAAAAGCGAAGAACTGCGTTGGTATCTCGGCATCTATGCAGCTGCGGTTGCGCTCATCACCTGGAACATCTATCAGCCGTTCCACAGCGGTCATCTCTTCGATGCGTTCCACAACGCGGCGTTTTCCGTTGCCACTGTTATGTCGACGACAGGATTTGCCATTTGTGACTTCAACCAATGGCCCCAGGTGTCGCGTTACCTGTTGTTCATTCTCATGTTCTGCGGCGCTATGGCCGGATCCACAGGCGGCGGTATGAAGGTCTCGCGCCTGATCCTGCTGCTTAAAAGTTCATTGCGTGAGATTCTTTCCATCGTCCATCCGCGGGGCGTGAATCTTGTGAAACTGGACAAAAAGAAGGTCGGCGATGACGTCGTGAGGGGTACGGTTTCTTATTTCATTTTGTTGATTTTGATCTATGTGTTCAGCGTGCTGCTGATTACTTTTGATGAGTTTGACATTGATACGTCGCTCACGGCGGTCGCCGCCACAATGAACAATATTGGACCGGGTCTCGGTCTGGTCGGCCCGACAGGGAACTACGCTATGTTCTCGCCGTTGTCGAAGATTGTACTGATATTTGACATGCTCGCCGGCAGACTTGAGTTATTTCCCATGTTGGTACTGCTTTCCCCGCAGACGTGGAAGGGCGGTCTCAACGTTATTAAAAGGACGTTCTTATGGAACAGAAAAAGTATGTAAGCCGCCGTGAGTCGGTGACCTATGCAGTAGCTGCGCTTGGCCAGGGACTGGTTTATAGCTGCATGTCGAGCTATATCACCGACTTTTATATGAATGTGCTCATGCTGACGCCCTGGTTTGTCATCATGCTGATGCTGCTTGCGCGCGTGTGGGATGCGGTAAACGATCCGCTTATGGGTATGATTGTTGACCGTCACACGACCAAATGGGGACGTATGAAGCCGTATCCGGTCTTTACGGCGATCCCGATCGCGCTTTTGACAATTTTGATGTTTATCCGTCCGATCGGCTTTGAAGCCGGCAGTCAGAGCAAACTTCTTTATGTCTATGTCGCGGTTGTCTACGTTCTTTGGGGGATGGTCTACACCTCCTCCGACGTGCCGTTCTGGAGCATGCCGAACGTGATGACGCCCAACCCGGCGGAACGCGGCAATATCATCTCCTATGGACGTACCGTCGGCGGCATCGGCTCCGCGGTGACGGTTGCGCTGCCGATCATTGTCGGCTTCTTTATCTCCGATTCCGCTACGAAATATGCCATCATGGCAATTTCGATGTCTGTGATCGGTATGCCGCTGTTTGTTCTTTCGTCCTTCGGCGTCAAAGAACGTATCGTACATCCGAACGCAACCAAGCGCGCACCGGGTGAACCGTCTACACTCTCGCGTATTTTCCACTGCAAGCCGCTCATGCTTGTTGTGCTGTCCGGTACTTTGTCCTTTGGCCGCTATATGCTGCAGTCTGCTGCGCCGCACGTTGCGCGTTATGCAGGATTTTATATCGGCCAAAAACCGACCACAGCCGAAGCGTTCAGCTCCAACATGAGCAAAATACAGATGATCATCCAGATCTGTGCCGCTGTCGGTATGTTCGGCGCCATGATCTTCTTGCCGAAGCTGTTTAAAAAGTTTGAATACCGTACGCTGATGATCGTCTCTTGTCTCGGCGGCTTCGGCGCAAGTGTGATCACCCTCCTCGTCGGCTGGTTCACAAAGAACCTGCTGATCTGCATCCCGTTCATGATCATTTCCGCGATCCCGCTTATGGAATGGCAAACCGGCCATCGCGATAATGCGCTCGGCTCTGCCTGTCAGTCGTTTGTCAATAAGCTCGGCAACGCGTTTGCGACAGTCATGATTATCGCGATGTATTTGATCGTGCAGATTGACCCGAAAAACCTCAACGCTGCCGACCCGACCGCTGCGCTTGCCATTGCGAATTCCATGTCACTCGGCCAAAACTTCGGCATGTATGCGCTCGTGTCCATTGTGCCGGGTATCAGCCTGCTGCTTTGTGCTGTCCCGCTGTTCTTCTATGACATTGTCGGTGACAAGAAAAAGAAGATCACGGCCGAGCTTGCCGTGATGCGAAAAGAGCGCGGCATCGAAGTTTCCGACTGATCTGTAATACCGTTCAAAGAAACAACATAGATTTTTTAGGAAAGAAGGAGAAACTGTTATGATCTATGGTTCACTGGCAATCGGTCTTGTATTCTTTATCTTATTTGTCATCAAATGCCACAAGCAACGCAGCGTTGGCGGTGTGTTTTTGAAGAACATGGTCAGTATCTTCTTCATCATCACCGCAGTCATTGCACTTGTGCAAAATCCGTCGCAGTATCAATACGGCGTTATGGTCCTTGCGGGTCTCGTGTTCGGTATGCTTGGAGACATTTACCTTGATCAGAAATGGGTCTATCCCGCCGACGATCGAAAATACCTGTATGCCGGCTTTGTGTCTTTTGCAATCGGCCATCTGTTTTACATCCCGGCGATCATCATCACGTCCGGCGTTCCGCTGAAACTGTTGTGGATTCCGGCATTGTTTGCGTTGATCGTTGTGGTGTTTGTAATCGTAACGGAAAAACCGATGAAACAAAACTACGGCGAATTTCGTTTGACAGTTGCGCTCTACGGTATCGTGGTGGCCGGCATGGCCGGTACCAGCATGCTCGCTGCTGTTGTGACAAAACAACCTGCGTTCATCTGCTGCGCCGTCGGCGGTGTCATGTTCCTGATCTCCGATCTGGTGCTGTCTCCGATGTATTTCGGGCCGAAGGAAAAGAACAACCCGACCAACTTCTTTATCAACCATCTGACCTATTACATTGCACAGTATCTTTTGGCGTTTTCCATTTCGCTGCTGCCGGCTGCCGGCGCTGCGATCGGATAAAAGGACATAAAAAAGCAGAGGCGTGCAGCCTCTGTTTTTTTTATCCGTGAATCAGAGTTCAAACCGGTCTTTGACCTTTGTCATCAGTGCCGCAATCGGCAGATTCTGTGGACAGTGGTTTTCGCAGGCGTGGCACTTGATGCATGCATGCGGCTTGCCGTTTTGTGCGGCATAGGTCTCAAACGAAGAAACCGCTTTTTTCTTGCTGCTGCCGTATTCATTATAGGCGGCGAAATAATCCGGAATCGCAATTCCTTTCGGGCAGGCGTCCACACAGTAGCGGCAGCCGGTGCAGGGGATCGCTATGCCGGAGCGGATAATCTGCGCCACACGCTGCAGCATCTCTTTTTGCGCGTCTGTCAAAGGTTCCATCGTTTGGAACGCCGCAGTGTTTTCCAGGAGCTGCTGAAGGCTGCTCATGCCGGAAAGCACAAAATCCACACCGTCAAGCGACGCGCAAAACCGCAGCGCCCACACCGCCGGCGAGAGTGCGGGATCCTCTTTTTCAAGAATCGCTTTCGCTTCCGGCGGTACATGCGCGAGCGCACCGCCCTTGATCGGTTCCATCACCATTACGCGTTTACCGTGTTTCATAGCTGTTTCATAGCACTGGCGAGACTGGACCTTTTCGTCCTCCCAGTCGAGATAATTGATCTGCAACTGGACATATTCCACTTCCGGGTGTTTCGTAAGAATCTCGTCGAGTACCGCGGCGCTGTCATGGAAGGAGAAGCCGGTGTGGATAATCTTGCCTTCCTTCTGTTTTTGCGCCATCCATTCGAACGCACCGATCCGCTCGCAGGTGGCAAACGACTTTTGATTGAGTGCGTGCAGCCAGTAGTAGTCGAAGTATTCCACGCCGCAGCGGTCGAGTTCTTTTTGAAACATCGGTTCCAGCATGGCTTTGGTTTTTACCATGAACATCGGCATTTTGTCCGTAATCGTAAACGCTTCACGCGGATACCGCTTTGCAACCGCGTCTCGAAATGCGGTTTCGCTGCTGCCGCCGTGATAGACAACCGACGTGTCAAAATGGCGGTAGCCTTCCTTTAAAAACCAGTCGGCCATTTCATTGACGGCGCGCTGATCCACAAGGTTCGGCGTCAGCTTCGTGCGCACCGGCAGGCGCATCAGTCCAAAGGAAAGCTTGTGTTTGATCTCCATTTTCGTTACCCCTTTATGCTCATTGTTATTTCCAAAATTTACGGTCGAGCGCACGGTACTGCACCGCTTCGGCAAGGTGACAGGTTGCAATATTTACACTGCCCTCCAGATCGGCGATCGTCCGTGCTACGCGCAGTATTTTATCATAGGCGCGTGCGGACAGCCCAAGTTGATCGAATGAACGTTCCAACAGCCGTTTGCCGCTCTCGTCGATCCGGCAAAACGTGCGGGTTTGCGACGCTGTCATTTTGGCGTTGCAGGAGATACCGCTGTCCGCAAGGCGCTGCTGCTGAATCTTTCTCGCGGCGTTGACCCGCGCTTTGATGGAGGCCGACGTTTCGCCCGGTTTGTCGTCCGACAGCTTGTCAAACTCGACCTGCGGTACTTCAATGTGAATATCGAGCCGGTCGAGCAACGGACCGCTGACCTTGGCTAAGTATTTCGCCGGTGCGTGCGGCGGACAGGTGCATTTTTTGGTCGGGTGGCCGTAAAAGCCACACGGACACGGATTCATCGCGCAAACGAGCATCACATCGCACGGATAGGTGATTGAACCGGAAACGCGGGCAATCGTGATGCATCCGTCTTCCATCGGCTGTCGCAACGTTTCCATCGTCTGACGAGGAAACTCCGGCAGTTCATCGAGAAACAGTACACCGTGGTGCGCGAGTGACAGTTCGCCCGGTTTCGGAATCTGGCCGCCGCCGGACAGCCCCGCCGGCGAGATCGAATGATGCGGCGCACGGAATGGCCGCGAAAGAACAAGTGAATGGTGATTGGACAAAACGCCGGCGATCGAATAGATTTTGGTGGTGTCCAGCGACTCCTGCGGCGTCATATCGGGTAAAATTGTCGGTATACGCTTTGCAAGCATGCTTTTGCCGGAGCCCGGCGGCCCGATCATCAGCGTGTTGTGGCCGCCGGCAGCCGCAATCTCGAGCGCGCGTTTAACCTGAAACTGTCCTTTGACATCAGAAAAATCGAGCACTTCCGGATTTTGCGGTTCAAACGCCGGAAACTGTTTGCGGTCGGCTTTGCGGATCGGCTTTTCACCCTTTAAGTGACGGACGAGGTCTTTACATGTGAGCACCGGATAGATGTCGATCCCGGTAATGACGCAGCTTTCCGCGGCGTTGTCAAACGGCAGATAGATCGCCTTGAGTCCGCGTTCCTTTGCGTCGATCACCATCGGCAGAATCCCGTTGACTTTGCGTACCTTCCCCGAAAGCGACAGTTCTCCGACAAACGCGCAGTCTTTCGTTTCGGCGGAAAGCTGTCCGCTCGCTTTTAAAACGGAGATAAAAATCGGCAAATCGTACATCGGGCCTTCCTTGCGCTTGTCGGCAGGGGAAAGATTGATCGTGACCCGGGCGTTCGGAAACAAAAAGCCGCTGTTTTTCATTGCCGCACGCACGCGGTCGCGCGATTCGCTGACGGCGGCGTCGGGCAGACCGACGATGTCGATCCGCGGCATACCTGTTTCAAGCGCAGTTTCCACAGCAACAGGATAGGTCTGCATTCCGAACAGTCCGATGGATTGCACACATGAGAACAAGAAAATCGCCCTTTCGTCTGGTTCTTATGTCTTATTATACACACTTTCTCTAAAAAAGTAAAACATTTTGTGCAAGTTTAATTTTTTCAAAAAAATATGAAAAAAACTGTTGGCAGAATCCATTTTTTATATTATAATATATTAGTCTAACTATCTGATGGGGTGATGCCATGGGTTCCAAATATTCCGTTTCATTAGCAAAGCTTTTGCAGGACAATCCGATGGAGGAAATCTTTCTGCCGCGCGACGCGCAGGAGATTTTGATCACGTCGCCAGACGTGAACCGTCCGGGACTGTTTTTTGCAGGTTATGAGAATTATTTCGACAACGAGCGGATCAATTTCATCGGCATCACGGAAGTCGAGTATCTAAACACGCTCTCCGAGGAAGTCCGCGCCGAGCGCGTGCTTTCGTTCATGTCCAGCCGCCCGGCAGCCATCGTCGTCACTCGCGGCATTGCATGCCCGCAGGATATTTTATCTATGGCGCATACCTATGAAGTCCCTGTGCTCGGCACCAACGATTCTACGTCGCGTATTATGGCAACGCTGATCGCATACCTCAACGTCAAGCTCGCCGAACGCATCACACGGCACGGTGTGTTCGTAGAGGTCTATGGCGAAGGTGTGCTGATTCTCGGTGACTCCGGCGTCGGCAAAAGCGAAACAGCGGTCGAACTCATCAAGCGCGGCCATCGTCTAATTGCAGACGACGCGGTGGAGATCAAAAAGACCGGCGCCAAAACGCTGGTCGGTTCCGCGCCGGACAATATCCGCCACTTCGTCGAACTGCGCGGTATCGGTATTGTCAACGCACGCCGGATCTTCGGTATGGGCGCCGTCAAGCTGTCGGAAAAGATCGATATGGTGGTCGAGCTTGAACCGTGGGATGCCGATAAAGTCTACGATCGCATGGGCATCGAAAACGAATCGATCGATATCCTAGGCGTCAGCGTGCCGTATACGGTTGTGCCGATCAAGCCCGGCCGAAACCTGGCGATCATTCTGGAGGTTGCTGCAATGAACAACCGCCAAAAGAAGATGGGCTACAACGCAGCGCGTGAACTGATGCACAATCTCGGAATCGTGGAAGACGTGATTCCGCAGGAAGACGAACTGGAGCTTTGGAGTAACTTTTAAAAAAGAAGGAACAGAAAGGAAGCGTTTGTATGTATAGAATCGGTGTGGATCTCGGCGGCACTAATATTGCGGTCGGCGTGATCAACGAAAAAATGGAGATTATCGGCAGAGGCAAAAAGAAGACCAATATGCCCCGTCCTGCAGAAGAGATTCTCGCTGATATCGTGGAGGCGATCCGTCTTGCCTGCGCGGATGCAGGAATCACAACAGACGAGATCCGTTCTGTGGGTATCGGCACACCCGGCACCGTCAACAAAGAGACCGGCGTTATCGAATATGCCAATAATCTGGCGTTCGATAAAGTACCGGCTGTTGAAATTTTGAAAAGTATGCTTGACGTGCCGTATTACCTTGAAAACGACGCAAACGCGGCCGCGCTCGGCGAAGCGATAGCCGGCGCCGGGAAAGGCAAAAAAAGCTTTGTTGCGGTCACGCTCGGCACAGGCGTCGGCGGCGGTATCGTTGTCGACGGCAAAATCTGGTCCGGCTGCAACGGCGCCGGCGGCGAGCTCGGGCATATATCCATCAAGTTTGACGGCGAACCGTGCAACTGCGGCCGGATCGGCTGCTGGGAGCGCTACGCGTCCGCAACGGCGCTTGTGAAGCAGACGAAAGAGATGATGACACAGCATAAGGATTCCAAAATGTGGGAGCTTTGCAGCGGCGATCTCAACAACGCCGGCGGCCGAACCGCTTATGATGCGATGCGTCTGGGCGACGAATGGGCGACCATAGTTGTCAGACAGTATGAAAAGTATGTGGCGGTCGGTACCGTCAATATCATCAATGCGATGCAGCCGGAAATGATCTGCTTCGGCGGCGGTATCTCCAATGAAGGGGAAACCCTGCTTGCGCCTGTACGTGCGTATGCTGAGCAATACCGTTACAGCCGTTATAACAAAACGCAGACCGAAATCTGCCGCGCGACTCTCGGCAACGACGCCGGAATCATCGGCGCCGCATTATTAGACGCATAACGGAGGCGCTCATTTTGACAACTCTTTTGACCTGCCTTTCCGAAAGACAGATCCCATTTTCAACGCAGGAACCCATGTCCCGCCACACGACATTTCGTACCGGCGGCTGTGCACGACTTTTCATTATGCCGCAAAACGAGCAGATGCTCGCGCAATCGCTGCAGCTTTGTGCACAGTTTGGCGAAGATCCGTTTATTCTCGGCAACGGCAGCAATCTGCTGGTACCGGACGAGGGTCTGGACCGCGTGGTCATCCGCGTCGGCGAAGGACTCGACACAGTCAAACTGCTTGACCGTGCTACGATCGAAGCCGGTGCAGGCGCAACGCTTGCCAAGGTGTGCAAGTTTGCACTGGATGAAAGTCTCGCCGGTCTTGCGTTCGCCTATGGCATTCCCGGCTCCGTCGGCGGCGCTGCGTTTATGAACGCCGGCGCCTATGGCGGAGAGATGAAACAGGTCGTTTCCAGCGTGCGCTATCTGGACAAAAACGGCTGTCCGGGTGAAATCAGCGGTGACGCCCTGGGCTTCGGCTACCGCAGTTCGGTTTTTCAGTCTATGGACGTTGTCATCACGTCCGTTGTGATGCAACTGCAAAAAGGCGATCCCACTGCGATCGAAGCAGAGATGCGCGATCTTTTGGGTCGCCGCAAAGACAAGCAGCCGCTCGAATATCCGAGCGCCGGCAGCGTGTTTAAACGCCCGGCGGGCTATTTTGCCGGTGCGCTGATCGAACAGTGCGGTCTCAAAGGCAAAACCATCGGCGGCGCACAGGTCAGCGAAAAGCACGCCGGATTCATCATCAATATCGGCAATGCGACCACCAAAGACGTGACCGATCTC
>CACWJV010000123.1 GCA_902761265.1 Oscillospiraceae bacterium
GGTGCGTCTGCAAACAGCGCCTCGGGCGCCGCCGGCTTTTTCGGCATTTCCGGCAGCGGCTCTGCCTGCGTGTGCGGCTGTGCGTCCGGCTGCTTTGCGCCCGCCACAGGCACGCCGCAATGCGGACAAAACGGTTCATCGGCGCCCAAACGGTAGCCGCATGCTTTACAAAACATAAAGACCCTCCTGTTTATACATAATCGAGGACTTGTCGGATATCTTCGATCTCGGCAACGGTGTTTTTGCCGAGCCCTTTGTTATAAAAATCGCCGTAGTTCATCCGGATCGCCGGCATTCCGGCGCCGAGCGCGCCGTCGATATCGTTGACCGGATGGTCGCCCACAAACAGCGCTTCTTCGTTTTTCACCCCGGCGCGGCGGCACGCTTCGTCAAAGATGCGCCGGTCGGGTTTGTAGATCCCGATGTCACCGGACACGACCACCACGTCAAACAAATCGCGGATGCCCGCCGTGTCGAGCTTGATGTTTTGCAAACTCGACACCCCGTTGGTCACAGCGCCGAGAATATAGCCGCGGCGCTTGAGTTCGCGCAGCGTTTCCACCGCGCCGGGCAGCAGCACGACGTATTTGCCGAAGTCGAAATTAAACGAATCGTAAAGCTCGGGCAGCGGCGGATGGTCCCGCCATTGCCACAATTCGATCATCTCGGGGAAATAGACCTCGCGGTCCTTGTAGCCGCCGTCCACATGTTCTTCCATTTCGTCGAGCTTTTGCGCCCGTTCGGCGTCGCTGACAGCGGGAAAATATTTGTCTAGAAATGCTTCGCAATACAGGCGGTAGGCGCCCTTTCTGCTTTGCAAGGTATCGTCAAAATCAAAGAAGACTGCCTTGACCGGCAGCTTCACCGGATCTTTCATCGTGTTTCAACACTTCCTTCGCCGCCGCGGCATCGGCTTCCATCGCCGTCCGCAAAGCGGCAAGATCTTTAAATTTTTGCTCCTCGCGCAAATAATGCAGCGGGAACACCTCAAGCATTTTGCCGTAGAGATCGCCGGAAAAGCCGAGGATGCACGTTTCGCTGCGAAACGTTTCGGTGCCGATCGTCGGGCGGATGCCGATGTTGGTAACCGCAGGATACCACACGCCGTTTAAAAGAACCTTTGACGCATAGACGCCGGCGCGCGGCCGGATCATCCGGGGCAAAAAGAACTGGTTGGCTGTTGGAAATCCGAGGGTGCGGCCGCGTTTGTCGCCGGGGACGACCGGGAGCCGGTAGGAAAACGGAAACAGCAGCATCGCGTTGGCGGTTTCCATCTCGCCGTTTTCAATCGCGCGGCGAATGCGCGACGAGCTGATCAGCGCGCCCTTGTACCGCGCGTCGTCCACAATCTGCACCGTGATACCGCGGCTGTCGCACAGGGTTTGCAGCGTTTCGGCTGTGCCAGCGGCGTCTTTGCCGAAGCGGTAGTTGCGTCCGCAGCAGACCGCGGCGGCGTGAAACTGCGTCCCGAGCAGATCGGCAAACGCGGCGGGCGACAGATCCTTTGTTTTCCGGAACGAGAGCGTCAACACCCGAAAGCCGGCGTCCCTGAGCCGCCTCGCTTTTTCTTCGGCGCCCATCAAAAGCGGCGGCGCCTGCCCCGTCAGCACCTGGCGCGGGTGTTCGTCAAACAGCAGCACGCCGGGCTGAAGCCCCATCGTCTGCGCCTGGTGCTTCACACCCTGCAGCACCAGCGCGTGGCCGCGGTGCAAACCGTCAAAATTGCCGAGCGCCAAAGCGGTCGGCGCTGTGATCTGTTGTTTCATGCTTTTTGTCCTTCTGTGTTGTGCGGCAGCGTCTTTTTGACCCGCAGCACGCCGGTTTCTTGCTGCGCTTCGCCCACACCGAGAAACGTCCCGTCCGGGCTGAACACGCAGTAGCAGCCGTCTGTTTCGGCGCCCTGCAGCCGGTCGAGCGACAGTTCGCCGCCGTTGTGAAAGCGTCTTGCTTGCGCGCTTGTCACGGTCAGCCGGTCATAGGAGAGTACGTCTTGCGCTTGCAGCATAGTGTCGGCGAGCGTGCCTTTTGCCGCCATCGCTTCGAGCTGTTCGAGCGTATGGCATTGCGCAATGGACTGGCCGTTGGCCTTTGTGCGGCGCAAGGCAGTCATCACGGCGCCCGTGCCGAGCGCGTCGCCGAGATCGGCGATCAGCGAGCGGATATAGGTGCCGGCGCTGCAGGTCACGTCAATTGTATAAGTATGCGTTTGTTCGTCCGCGTCCGCGAGTGTGAGTGTGCGGATCGTAACGGCGCGCGCTTCACGCGCCACCTCCACGCCCTGCCGGGCGAGCGCATACAGCCGCACGCCGTCCTTGCGCAGCGCGGAATACATCGGCGGCACCTGCGCGATTTCGCCGCGAAAAGCCGCCAGCGCCGCTTCCACATCGGCCCTGCTGCAGCGCACGTCCGTGCGTGTCAGAACCGCGCCGGTCACGTCGAGCGTGTCGGTCGTTTCCCCGAGTCGGAACGAGGCGCGGTAGCTTTTTTCGCTGTGGGGCAAAAGATCGATAAACCGCGTGGCGGTGCCCAGCGCCACCACGAGCACGCCGGTCGCCATCGGGTCGAGCGTACCCGTGTGGCCGGCCTTTTTTTCGCCGCAAAGTCTTCGGCATTTTGCAACCGCGAAAAAGCTTGTCATATCCGCGGGTTTGTCAAGCAGTAAAAATCCGTTCATGGCAAAAACGACGGCGCAGCCGAAAGCAGCGCATGCACAGCTTCGTCGCGGGAGCAATCAAACGAACAGCCCGCGGCGCGTTTGTGGCCGCCGCCGCCAAACAGGGCGCAAAGCCCGGACGCGTCGGCGCCTTCATGGGTGCGCACGGAAACCTTCCAGCTTCCGTCGGCCTTTTCCTTGCAGGTGATGCCGATTACAACGCCCTCAATCTGGCGCGAAAGCGCCACAATGGCGTCGATCTCCTCGTCCTTGCAGCCGGTTTTATCGAGCATGGCGCGCGAGATGGTGAGCACGCTGATGCGGCCGTTTTCATACAGCTCCATCCCCTGCAGCACCAATTGTTCCAACTGCAGAAAGCCGGGCTTTTTGGTTTCAAACATCCGCACGTTGATCCCGGCAACATCCGCGCCGCGCTCCATCAGATCGGCGGCAATGCGGAAGGTGCGCGGGGTGACGTTGGAATAGCAAAAGCAGCCCGTATCGGTGGAAACGCCGGTATACAGCCGGTCGGCAATGCCTTTGGTGATATGCACGTTCATGGACAGCAGCAGCAGATAGATCACTTCGCACGCACTCGCGGCGTCGGGCTCCACATAGCTTTCCTTTGCAAACAGGCGGTTGGTGCCGTGGTGGTCGATGGCGAGATCCACCCGGTCGCCGTAGCTTTCCTCCACCGCTTTGCCCAACAGCGCGCGGTCGGCCACGTCCACACTGACGATGTATTTTTCTTCGAAATCGTCCTGTGGCTCCACATAGAGAAAGCGGTAGCGTTCGGGCACGCCGTCGGCGCACACGACTTTGGCGCGTTTGCCCAAGTCTTGCAACGCCAAAAGCAGCGCATAGGCCGCGCCGAGCGTGTCGCCGTCCGGGTTCGCATGCGCCAAAATCAGCACGTCCTCGGCCGCCTGCAGCCGGTGCATCGCCGTTTTAAAGTCAATTTTCATCGTTCGTTCCTCTGCCGTCGTGCTTTTCGAGCTTTTGAAACAGCGCAACGCCCTGCTCCACGGAGTCGTCGGCAATAAATTTAATTTCCGGTGTTTTACGTAAATGCAGCCGGCTGCCCACTTCGCGCCGGATTCTGCCGGTCGCGGCGGTCAGACCCTCCACCGCTTCCTTCGCGCCGTCGATGCCCTTGAGGTCGCTGACATAGACTTTGGCAAACGACGCGTCGGCACTGACCTCCACGCGCACGACGGTAAGCATTTTGTCCTTGACGCGCGGATCCTTCAGCTCGCGGATCAAAAGCGTGATCTCGCGGCGGATGTCTTCGGCTGTTCTGTTTTGTTTAAAGCTTGGCATAGTACCTCGTTTCTTCCTTCCGGGTTAAGATGAGAACATCAATTCGGAATTCGGAATTCGGAATTCGGAATTGAGGGGCGCCGCGCTGTGCGCGATGCGCCAAAACGCATTCATGAAAGCTCTTTTTTTACATATGAAAGATTCCCTATCGGTTCGTTGGCGGAATCGGATTTGCAGGTACGTTTTCTGCAGCAAAATATGATTTGGCCGTTCCCGGCGGGAAATCGCTTTTGCCGCGGCATGATCGGTTTCCTTTGATGAAACGGAAACCCGCGACCGCAATTCCGAATTCCGCATTCCGAATTCCGAATTGTTTCGGCAAAGCCGAAACGCGTCAATCTCTGTATTCCTCCATATTGAACACTTCGAAGATGTCGCCTTCCTTGATGTCGTTGAACTTTGCAAGGCCGATGCCGCATTCAAAACCTGCGGCGACCTCCTTCACATCGTCCTTGAAACGGCGCAGCGAGGAGATCTCGTCTTCCGTGATCACAATGCCGTCGCGCACCACACGGATCTGGGCGCTGCGCAGCACTTTGCCTTCCAGCACATAGGAGCCCGCGATCTTGCCCGCGGAGGAGAGGTTCATCACCGTACGGACTTCGACCTTGCCGAGCGCGACCTCGCGGAATTTCGGCGCGAGCATGCCCTTCATGGCGGCTTCGATCTCTTCGATGCAGTCGTAGATCACGCGGTACATGCGCATTTCCACCCCGTCGCGTTCGGCGGCGGCCTGCGCGTTGGAGTCGGGACGGACGTTGAAGCCGACGATGATCGCGTTGGACACGCCGGCGAGCATAACGTCGGAATCGTTGATGGCGCCCACGCCGCCGTGGATGACGCGCACGCGCACTTCGTCGTTGGAGAGTTTTTCAAGGTTCTGGGTCACCGCTTCCACGGAGCCCTGAACGTCAGCCTTGACCACAATGCTCAATTCCTTCATCTCGCCCTCCTTGAGCGACGAGAACAGGTTGTCTAGCGTGACCTTGTGCTGCGCGTTGAATTTGTCTTCCTTTTCCTTCTGCTTGCGCTGTTCAACAAGCTCACGCGCCAGCCGTTCGTCGCTCACGGCGTCAAACGAATCGCCGGCGTTGGGCGTTTCGGCCAAACCCATAATCTCGGCCGGGACGGACGGGCCTGCGCTCTTCATCCGCTGACCGCGCTCGTTGACCATCACACGCACACGGCCCACGGCTGTGCCGGCAACAATGATGTCGCCCGGATGCAGGGTACCGTTCTGCACGAGCAGCGTGGCGATCGGGCCGCGGCCCTTGTCGAGACGCGCTTCAATCACAACGCCCTTGGCGGCGCGGTTCGGGTTGGCTTTGAGCTCGGCCATTTCGGCCACAAGCAAAATCGATTCCAGCAGCGAATCGATGCCCATCTGGGTCTTTGCCGACACCGGCACACAGATCGTGTCGCCGCCCCATTCTTCGGGGACAAGGTTGTATTCGGTGAGTTGCTGCTTGATCCGGTCGGGATTCGCGCCCTCTTTGTCCATCTTGTTGATCGCCACAATGATCTGCACGCCCGCCGCCTTCGCGTGGTTGATCGCTTCGATCGTCTGCGGCATGATGCCGTCGTCCGCAGCCACAACCAAAACGGCGATATCCGTTGCCATCGCGCCGCGCGCACGCATCGAGGTAAAGGCCGCGTGGCCCGGAGTGTCGAGGAAAGTGATCATCTGCCCATTGATCTCGACGCGGTAGGCGCCGATATGCTGGGTGATGCCGCCGGCCTCGGTTTCGGTCACAGCGGTGTTGCGGATTGCGTCGAGGATACTGGTCTTGCCGTGGTCCACGTGACCCATAACCACCACAACGGGGTCGCGCTTTTGCAGATCCTCTTCCTTGTCCTCGCTGTCATCGATGATCTGTTCCTCGATCGTCACAACGACCTGCTTTTCCACCTTGGCGCCCAGCTCGGTCGCCACGATTTCGGCGGTGTCAAAGTCGATCACCTCGTTGACCGTTGCCATCACGCCGAGCGAAAACAGCTTTTTGATCACCTCGGCAGCCGTCATTTTCAGCATGGCGGCCAGTTCGCCCACGGTAATCTCGTCGGGCACCTTGATCGTGATCTGGTGCTTGGCGCGTTCGGCGGCAATGCGCTTGAGGCGTTCGGCCTCGGTTTCGCGCTTTTGCGACCGGCCGGCGCCCTGCTTGCGATACTGCTTGCTCTTCTGGTTGAGCTTTTGCTTGCGCTGGGTGTTGTCGTTGTTCATGCGGTTCGCCGGCGCGATCTCTTCATAGCGTTCGTTGTACTTGTCGAGATCGACGTTGCTCTGGCGGGTGTCCACACGCTTGATCTCGCCCTTGGTGCGCGCCTGCATGGGCTTGTTTTTGTCTTTTTCCTTCTTTTTCGGCGGCTGCGGCGCGGGTTGCGGCTGCGGCTTTGCGGCTGCGGCAGGCTGCTGCGGTTTTTCCGCGGCCTTCGGCGCGGATTTTGCGGCGGGCTGCTGCGGTTTTTCCGCGGCCTTCGGCGCTCTCTTTTCGGCGCTCTTTTTGGCCGGTTCGGCCTTGGGCGCTTCGGGCTTTGCCGCTTTTTCGGGCGCGGCGGGCGCTGCCTCTTTTTCCTCCGGTTCGGCGGCAGCCGCGGCAAAATAGGCGTCGAACGAGTCCACCTCGTTCGCCTGCGTCATGGATTCAAACAGAAAATCCAGCTCCGCCTCCTCAAGCACGGTGGTATGTTTGCGCTCCGTTTCGCTGTATTTTGCAAGAATCTCCAAAATCTTCTTGCTGTTTGTGCCGAAGTCTTTGGCAACTTCGTGTACCTTATATCTGTCTCTCGGCATCGTATCATTCCTTTCCTGTATTCTGGATCTCTTCAAACAA
>CACWJV010000124.1:0-1387 GCA_902761265.1 Oscillospiraceae bacterium
CCGAAATCGCCGAGCAGATACATCGCCTCGGTGTTCGTCCGCTCACCGAACGGCTGCGTGACGGTGAGGACGTTTTTGCCCTTTTTGATCGCGGGCAGCGGCACTTTTTGGATCGCAATGTCCGCAAAATTGCCGTCTGCGGCGTCTTTGACCGGTTCGCCGTTGAGCGTGATAACCGAAACGTCGACGTCCTCCAACGCAAGATATGCGCCCGTCACGTCGATTTCGCTGTCAATTTCGAACCGCAGCGTCACGGTGTGCACCGGCGGTTTGTTTTCGATGATGTAGGGCTGCACGACCTGTCCGCCGCGTTCCGGCATATCGAGGGCGCGCCGCACCTTGTTGTCGAGCCGCAAAATTTCCTCCGCCTGTTGGAAGTCGCCGCCGTCGATGGCGTATTCTGCCATGTCAAGCAGCAGCACGTTGGACTCGGTGCGCCGGAACGATTGCGGCGCGGGAATGACCTGCGCAATTTGGTATTTCGTTTCGTCAAACACGGCAGGGGACTGCGCCTTGCCCGGCGCCAGCTTGAGCAGCAGCGAGTCGTAGCCGTGCAGCGTTGTTTTGATGATCGTTTTGCCGTTTTGATAGTCGGCGCCGATGGGATAGGTGTTGCCGTTTGCCGTGTCATAGACGGTGGGCGCGTATTCGCCCCGGAGCGTCAAAATCACGTCCCTGCGCGAGCCGAGATCCTTGTTGTCCGGCTCCCTGGTGTGGGCGATGAACAGCCAGTCGCCGTCGGTGTCGGTGCGAAGCTGATAGAGAAACTCGTTCGTCAGCTCGCCGTTGTCGCAGCGCATCGAGACAAAACGGGTATCATCGAGCGCGTCGAGCACCGCGGCGCGAGCAAACGGCACCTGCTCGCTTTGGGCATAGAGCGCTTTGCCGCGTTCGGACGGGACGGCGTTTTCAAGCGTCGGCGCAGCGCCGAGGAAGATCAGGCGGCCGCCGGCCTTTTGGAAGGCTTCGAGCCGTTCGAGTGTGGAAGACCGCAGCGTTTCGCACGCCGGGACAAGCACGGTGTCATACTGCATCCGGCCGACCGCAAGCGGCGCAGAGCCGGCTTTACAAAGCTGCGGCAGCAACGATTCGCTGACAAAGTCGAAGTCGATCGTGCCCTCGAGCAGCCACTGCGTGAGATTTAAAAAGCGTTCGTTCATATCGTCGCGGATGACGGCGGTCTTGTCGTTGGGCCCCCAGTGCAGCCAGAATGATTCCACCGGATGGATCACGGCAAGGTTCACCTTGGGTTTGCCGCGCGTCATGGCCGTGTTGACCCGGGCAAAGTGGTCTTCGAGCAAATGCCACTGCTTGTACCACGGCGACTGATAGCTGATCGAGGCCGGGTAGTCGCGTTTGGCTTCGCCCTGCATAGAATACCACGACA
>CACWJV010000124.1:1418-8181 GCA_902761265.1 Oscillospiraceae bacterium
CCCTCATAGCCGAACTGATGGGCGGCGGACTGCGCCTGCTTGGCGGTGGTGAATTCATGGTTGTTGCACAACATGTCGATGCCGGGCAGCCCGAAGGAACGGTAGGAGCGCATCGCTTCGCCCAAAGCGGCGCTTTGGCTGGTCAGCGTGGGCTCCTCCATCATGTGGCCGGTGAGGGCAATGCCGTTTTGTTTGCACCAGCCGCCGACCGTGTCGGCAAAGGATTGGGCAAACAGCTCGGCGATGAAGTCGTGATAGTGGTAGCGCACGACGGAGATTTTGCCGTCAGGCAGTTCCCAAAACAGCTCCGGCAGCGATGCGAGCAGATCTTCGCCGTAGGCTTTTTGGTAAAGCTCCGGCACTTTGTCTGTCCACGGCAAACGCACCCAGGCGTTCCCCTGCGGGTCGCTGTGGTCCAGCGTTGTTTTGCGCGTAAACTGCGGCTCGTCGGTAAAGATTGCCGGCACGGTGTCGCCGAACGCGTCGCCGACGGTCGCTTTGTACCGCTCGTGTGTGACCTTGATAAACTGCTCGATCGCCTCTTTATTGAGCGTGTCGGCATAGGTCTGGCCGTTGTACCACGACGACGGCGTGCTGATTTTCAGCAGGGCAAACCACTTTTTGCCGTTTGCGCTTTCGTCCGGTTCGATCCGGCGGTAGCGTTGCAGCGTGCCGTCCGCACCGAGCGACACGTCGTAGCACGCGAGCAGCCTGTCGCCGTCGTTGAGATTCGCCGCGTCCGTTTCGTCGTTGGTAAAATACAGCGCGCGGGCGCGGTAGCGCGGATCTTTTGTCACCATGCCGCCGGCGGCGCCGGAGGGCCAGCGGTCCTCGTCATACAGCCACGCGAGCATCCCGTTTTGTTTTGCCTTTTCCACACAGTCCTTCACAAGCGCCATGTATGCGTCGCTGAGATACTGGTTTTTGAGTCCCGTGCGCACATGCATGTGGAACCCGCCGAGTCCCATTTCGCGGAACACGTCAATCTGCCGTTCGAGTTCGTCTTTGGTCAGCAGATCGTTCCACGCCCAAAACGGCGTGCCGCGGTATTCGGCCGTCGGGTTTTGAAACAGAGCGTCAGACAGCGTGGGTGCCTGGTTCTTTTTATACAGCATAAGGTCACCGCCTTTATATTCTTTTCAGTACTATATCATATTTCGAGCCCGATTGCAATGCGAAAATGATGAATTGCGTCTGGCGGACGTCGACTTTTTTTGCGGTGAGACTGGACAACGGCGGCGATGCGGATTATAATGGAGGAGAACAAAACCGAAGGAGGCAATCCGATGAAACATACGAAGAAAAAAGCGCTGTGCGTTTTGCTCGCGCTGGTTTGTGCGCTTTGCTATCTGTCGCTTGCCGCTGCAGCGAAGCAAACGCCGGCAGCGTTGCAGTTTTTGCACACCGAGGGCGAAAGCATCCGCAACGAGAACAACGAGCAGATCTTTTTGCGCGGCACCAATTTCGGCGGCTGGGGCATCATGGAGGACTGGTTTTGTCCGTATACCTCGCCGGCCGGCGAAGAGATTATGTTTGACGCGCTTGTAGAGCGCTTCGGACTTGACAAAACCCACGCACTGATGCAGCGCTACCGCGAAAACTGGATCACCGAGCAGGATTTCAAAAATGTGGCGGAGCTCGGCATGAACGTGATTCGGCTGCCGATCTGGTACCGCAATTTCCAACGCGACGACAACGGCACCTGGTATCGCGACGCAAACGGAGAGATCGACTGGCATGAGCTGGACAACATGGTCGCGTTGTGTAAAAAGTACGGGCTGTATCTCATCATCGACCTGCACGGGTTGCCGGGCTATCAAAACGACTACGACCATTGCGGCCGCTCCAAATCGATGAGTCTGTTTGACGACACGGCAAAAGCCGCGCGCTACCGCGACGTGGTCAAGGACTTTTGGGTGACGCTGGCAACCCGCTACAAGGACGAACCGGCAGTCGCGATGTACGATCTGATGAACGAGCCGCTCGGCACGAATATCACAAGCGACAAGAGCCTGCGTCAGACGTTCTATGACTTTTCCGACGCGCTGTATCGCGCCATCCGTGCCGTGGACAGCCGCCATATCATCACAATGGAAGCTATCTGGTCGCCCGACGCGCTGCCTGCGCCGACGGTCTACGGGTGGGAAAACGTGGTGTATCAGGAGCATCTTTACGATGTGACGAACATGACGATTTTGCGCAAAACCAACGAGATCGACAAAGCCGGCTACAACGTGCCGTTTCTGATGGGCGAATTCTATCCGCGCGGTCTGACGAGTTTCAGCTATCTGTTTTCGATCTTCAATGACCGGGGTCTGAGCTGGACCACATGGACCTATAAAGGCGCCGGCGACCGCGCCGATCAGTCGCCGTGGTTTCTTTACGGTTCCTCATCAATCGAAAAGGTCGATTTTGAAAACGACAGCTATGAGACGCTTTGCGAAAAATTCGGCGCAGTGCTGCGCACCGACGGCGGCGCGTTTACACGCACGGCCTTTGCGGACTATGTCGGCAACTTTGTAAACGGCGAAGTGGACAAAGCGTCGCTGTATTCCTTCGGTGCTGTGGAAACGCTGGGCACCGTACAGCAGCGGTTCGCGCTGTTGAAAGACAAGCTGCGCGCGATCTATACCACAATCCTCGACTGGCTGCGCAAGCTGAGAACCGGCGATCTGCTGTAAATATTCTATTTAAAGAAGGTATTCATCTTGAACTTGTTTCAACGGCCGCTGGCGCTGGTGCTGGCGGTAACCGCCTGTCTGATGCTGCTGTTCGGCTACAAGACACAGGACGCGCAATCGCTGCTCGCATCGGACGACACGGTGGCGGTCAGCGAGATTCAAACAGGTTGGCTGTTTGACGGCGCAGGGGAGGACGACGCGCTGATCTTTTATCCCGGCGCGCTGGTGGAACCGGCCGCCTATGCGCCGCTGCTGCGCGAAGTGGCAGCAAAAGGCGTGGACTGCTTTTTGGTAAAAATGCCGCTGGGTCTTGCCGTGCTCAACCCGGGAAAGGCGAAGCGTGTGATGCAAAGCTATGTCTATGACCGCTGGTTTTTCGCCGGGCATTCCCTCGGCGGCGCAATGGCGGCGCAGTTTGCGGCAAAACACCCCGACACGCCGGCAGGGCTGTTTTTGCTTGGCGCCTATACGGCGAAGGATCTGACAAAAGCCGCGTTTCCGGTGGTCTGTATCTACGGCAGCGAAGACGGCGTTTTGAACCGCAAGCGGCTTGAAAAAAGCTTTACCCTGTCGCCGGACACGCTGGAAGTTGTGGAGATCAACGGCGGCAACCACGCGCAGTTTGGCGTCTATGGGCCGCAGCGCGGCGACGGCACGGCAACAATCAGCGCCGTCGACCAGCGGAAACAAACGGTGCAGGTGATTGTGCAAACGGTGTTTGACCAATAAAACAAAGATGGTCACGGGAAAACCCGTGGCCATCTTTTTTCAGGTTTGCTGCGGCCGGAAAGCGAGTGCGGCAGAGCCCGTTTGTCGATCGTACCCGTCGGACAGCGCAGTCAAAAGAAAAAACTGCCCGCCGTCGAACCACCCGGCGGCAGGCAAAGGCTCCGGCAGCAACCCGCCTTTCCGGATAAGATCGGCAGTCTTGCCGAAGCTTTGCACGCTGTGTTCGCGGCAAACACAAAAAAGACGGCCGCGAGCTTCCACGCGACCATCATTCTTCATTCTTAATTTTTCATTCTTCATTTACTTGCTCGCCTTGTCTCCATCCTCGCCCATAATCTTGTGG
Organism: Oscillospiraceae bacterium; assembly: GCA_902761265.1. Lineage (GTDB taxonomy): Bacteria > Bacillota > Clostridia > Oscillospirales > Acutalibacteraceae > UBA6857. The sequence continues at coordinate 5,172 of CACWJV010000124.1, forward strand.
CAGTAGGCGAGGGCGTTTTTGATCCGCTGATAGGAGTTCGCGCCCACATATTTCGACGTGCCGGCTTCGTATTCCGAAATCGCGGTGTGCATGTTGACCAGCATCCGTCTGGAGCCTGCCGGCAGATCGTCGCGGTGCAGCATATAGTACGGGGTGTAGCGGATATCGGAGATTTTCGTTTTGCCGGTTTTCTGGTTCTTGGTCAGCTCCAGATCGAGGATGATCGTCGTTTTGGTGGACGGCTCGTCCTGCTGGTTGGAAATGAAGTTGCCGAAGGAGTAGATGACAAAGCCGGTCTTTTCCTTGCCCTGGTTGTCGGTCACCTTGACCGTTTCATACGGCTGCAGCACATGCGGATGGCCGCCGAGGATGATGTCCGCGCCCTCTTTAAACAGATGGTCGGCAATCGTGCGCTGATACTCGTTCGGCGTGTTTTGATATTCCACACCCCAGTGGATAAGCACGGCGATCACGTCGGTGCCGAGTGCACGCGCCGCGGCCATATCGGCGTCCACACGCTCATAGTCAAAGTCACTGAGCGTGGTGTAGTAGTCTTTGTTAAAGATATTGACCGCGTAGCGCTGGTCGTCCTTGAGCTGAAAACCGTTGAGGCCGTAGGTGTAGCACAAAAACGCTGCCGAAATGCCGCCGATATTTGCCACATAGATGCCGTTGTTGCGGTCGCGCTCCTCCTGGCTGCGGTAGGTGCCGACGTGCGCAAGCCCCAAAGAATCCAACACATCCAGCGTGCGGTTGATCCCGTCGATGCCCTGGTCGCGCGTGTGGTTGTTGGCGGTGCCCAAGAGGTCAAAGCCGGCGTTTTTCGCCGCTTCGGCCAGCGCGTCGGGGGAATTGAACGTCGGGAAGCCCGAGTAGTTCGGCCCGCCGGCGAGCACGGTTTCCAGATTGCCTACGGCGTAGTCCGCTTTTTTGAGCTGCTTTGCCGCGTCGGTAAACATATGGTTATAATCGTATTCGCCGGTCGACGCGACGTAAGCGTCCTTCATCTGCGGAATATGGCTCATGATATCGCCGCCCACCATCAGGTGCGCTTTGATCGGCGGCGGCTCGGTGGTTTCTACCTGTGTGGTGTCGGTTTCGATCGGCACATAGGGATTGGTCTCCATCTCCTTGAGCTCGGACTGGGAAACGCCGCCGCAGCCCGCCAGCAAAAACAGCAGCAGGCAACTCAGCAGCAAAGCGGTCATTCGTTTCATAGGGTTCTCCTCCATCCGGGATTGTTGACAGTATTATACAATACTTGCGCAAAAGAATCAAGAGGGAACGGGCTTGATTCTGCTTTCACCCTCCGGCCCGGCGCAGGTCTTGATTGAACCGGCGGACCATCTGCGGCAAATACCAGTGGATCCGGCTGCCAGTGAGGATATAGGTGTAGACCTCATGATACAGCGCATAGAACGCCGTTTTGACGTCGCAGTTTTCGGAAACCGGGTATTTGCGTTTATAGGTTTCATACAGCTTGAAGCAGTTGCCGGTCAGATTGCGAAGCTGGAACAGCTCGTATTCCGGATCGGCCCACTTGCTTTCCAGCGGGTCGATGATGGCGGTCAGATGCAGCTTTTTGTCGGTCATGATGTTCATCACGTTCAGATCGCCGTGAATCAGACAGGCCTGCGGCACCGGCGAAGCAAAGATTTTGTCAAACGCTGCCCAGCCGCGCTCCATGGCCCGCATCGCCCGGCTTTCAAGCCGTCCGGATTTATGCATACGCCGCGCCTCGTCCAGAATCTCCGCAGCAAAGGGACGGTAAAAATCGAGCCAGGAGTCATAGACCGCGTTGCCGATCAGCCCGAATTTGTCGTTGGTCTGCGTGTGCCAACGGTGCAGCGCAGTTGTAACCTCGTCCGCAAACCGCTGCTTTTCGCGGCGCGGGCAAAGCAGTTTGGAGACATCGGTAAAACAGTTTGTCCCGTCCACTTTTTCCATACACAGAAAGTCGATCGGTATCTCCGGTGTTTCTTTAAAGGTGAAATAGACCGCCGGCACTTTGACAGCGCTGTTTTGCGCCAACTGCCGCAGCTCGCTTGCCTCCCGCTCACATAGTCCGGCACAGCGGAATCCTTTCAGCACAACCGTCCCGGGCGCTCTGTCAATCACCGCGGCATACACAAATCCGAACGATCCGCCGCCGAGAAAGCGGATCTCTTTGACCCGACAGGACCATTCGCGTTCCAGCACAGCTTTGGCAAATGCGCGCGCCTGCTTTGATGATACCGCGCGCAGCGTTCGTTGCTCCATGCTTGTACCTCCACATATCTTTTTTACTATGATACAGGAAATGCGCAAAAGAATCAAGTGGGGCAGGGCAGGCAAAAAAAGAAGAGTGTCCACAGCCAAAGACTGCAAACACTCAACTGGTGCGGATGACGGGACTTGAACCCACACAGTATTGCTACCACTAGAACCTGAATCTAGCGCGTCTGCCAATTCCGCCACATCCGCATGCAAGAAGTATATTAGCACAAAAAACAGATTTCGTCAAGAGTTATTTGAAAATTCTTTTTGAAACAATGGAAAAAACTTCCGCTTTGTGCTATACTAGAGAAAACGCGGGACACAGGTGAACCTATGTCCCGGCGTATGGTGATCCATCGGAGATTCGAACTCCGGACACCTTGATTAAAAGTCAAGTGCTCTGCCGGCTGAGCTAATGGATCACATACAGCTTGAATATCTTATCTCATTTCCCCGAAAAAGTCAATACCTTTTTGCTAAAAAAAACAAATTTTTTAAAGGAGGCTTCCGCTATGCTCCATCATGTGCGCTATATCAATGCTGCGTTTGAGACGGTACGCGGGACAATTACAACCGACGGCGAACGCATCGCCGCCCTTTCGGCGCCGCAGCCGGACGCAGGAGCGGGGGAGGATCTGCTCTGTTTGCCGGGGCTCATCGATATCCATACCCACGGCGGCGCGGGCGCGGACGCGTGCGACAAAACGGAGGACGCGCTGCAAACGCTGTCGATGTACTACGCAAAGCACGGCGT
>CACWJV010000125.1 GCA_902761265.1 Oscillospiraceae bacterium
CTCCCGGAACGCCTCCGGGATCGTGCGCATTCTCGGAATGCTCATTGCTTCACCCCCTTTGCAATCTCATCAATCAGTGCAAGGATCTTTGCCGTTTCGTCCGGCGGCAGCTCATGCCGCAGCTTTCTGCTGAAATTGCCATCATTCACGCCCAGCGCGTCCGCGATCTGCCACAGCTTCACGCCTTTTTCTTTTGCCGCTGCTCTGATTCTTTCGTTTGCTTTCGATTTCACAAAATACACCTCTTTCAATATTTGTTGTTGACTTTTTGTCACATTTATATTATACTTAAGACAACAACAGATTTCAAGCGATTTGTCTTAACCGTGAACAAGTTGTGACGTATACAGATTTTTGAAAGGAAGTGTTTTCTTTGAAAGACAAAATCAGAGTGAAAAACATTGTCAGAATCGACCGACTGAAAAAACTGATTGACACCCAAACCCGGGAAGAAATCGCCGCCGGGATCGGTTGCGAAACCTCGCTGGTCACTAAGCATTATAACGAAGACCGCAAGGTTACGATTGAACAGCTCATGCAATACTGCAAATACTTCAAAGTATCGGCTGACTACCTGCTCAACCTGAGCAACGCAAAAACAAACGACGCAACCGTGCAGGCCGTCTGTGACTACACCGGTTTAAGCGAAACGATAGTGGAAACACTCCACGCCTTAAAAGAATCTTCAAATAACGATGAGGATCCTCTGTTATCCGAACTATCTGCAACCGCGTTGCAGTGGACGAACAGAATTCTTGAAACGGACGAATTCAGCGACATGATCGAAAACTATGATGATTATGACCGTTATAAAAATGAAGTCACCGCCCTGCTGGAATTCTTTAGAACAAACGACTCCGCAGGCAACCCAAAAGAATATAGCGACAAAGTGGAGCAGATCAGAGATACATCACGATTCATGCAGGCCGCGCACTATGAAACCATGAAGTCAGCAGAATCCGTGTTTGCTTCGTTTGATGACTATGCGCAGATAATGAACGAACTAAAAACCCGGTTTTCCGCATGGTATGCAGACGGTTTCAGAAAGTGGGAACCACCCAAAATGAAAACAAACACAAGGAAAGAGGTTGAATGATGGCACTTGTTGAGAAGCGCGGCAATAGCTACCGTATCACAGCTTATGCGGGTTATGATCTGAACGGCAAGCAGATCAAGAAGCATTTGACATGGAAACCCGAACCCGGCATGACGAAAAAACAGATTGAAAAAGAACTGAATCGGCAAAAAGTCATGTTTGAGGAAAAAGTCGCATCCGGTGTCTACCTCGACGGCAACGTGAAATTTGCGGATTTCGTCGAACGCTGGTTCAAGGAATACGCTGAAACACAGATCAGAACGACCACCTACTACCGCTATCAAAGCATGATCCACCGGATCAACGCGGCACTCGGGCACATGAGACTTGACAAGATCCAGCCGCAGCACATTCTTTCGTTTTATCAAAACCTTGCAGAATCCGGCATCCGGGAAGATACGAAATATAAGACAACCGCAGATCTGCACGCCCTCATGAAAGAAAAAAAGACCTCACAGCAAGGGATCGCAGACGCAACCGGGATCAGCGTTGGATCCGTCCGCAGCGCCGTGCGCGGGCATAACGTCACGAAAAAGACCGCCGACGCAATCACGGACGCGCTCGGCCTACCGTTCAAAGATCTGTTTGAACCTGTTGACCATGATAAAACGCTTTCGGGTACCACGATCCACCGCTATCATGAACTGCTTTCGTCCATCTTCAACACCGCAGTCAGATGGCAAGTGATTTTTTCAAATCCATGTGAACGTGTGCAGCCGCCAAAGAAGAACAAACCCGATCCGAAATATCTTGACGAAGTGCAGGCGCGTGAACTGCTCACGCTATTAGAAGACGAACCGCCACAGTTTCGGATCATGGTCACCGCCCTCATGTTTACCGGCCTGCGCCGTGCTGAACTACTCGGGTTAAAGTGGGAAGATGTAGACACCGACACCGGCCTGATCTCCGTCAAGCGAAATCTGCTATACCACCCGCAGACCGGCACGTTTGAGAGCGAAACGAAAACCACCATGTCACAGCGCACGATCAAGGTTTCTCCCGCTGTCTGCAGCCTATTCCGGGAACAAAAGAAGCTGCAAGCCGCCCACCGTCTGCAGCTCGGTGATAAATGGCAAAGCACCGGTTACATCTTCACCGCATGGAACGGTGCAGCATTGAACCCGACAACGCTTTCATGCTCTTTTGACAAATTCAGAAAAAAGCACAATCTGACCGGGATCACGATTCACGGCCTACGCCATACAAATGCCACGCTGCAGATCGCCAACGGTGTACCGCTGACCACCGTCGCGCACCGGCTCGGTCATGTGAACGCCACTACCACAACGAAGATCTACGCGCACGCGATCCAATCCGCAGACGCAGCAGCCGCGCAAGTCCTCGACGATCTGCTTTCCCCGGCAGCCGTCAAACACGGATGATCTCACCAAATAGAAAAGCTGACTGTTCAATGAGCAGCCAGCTATTTTTTATTTCAATCATGAGGGCACCGGGAACCGAAAAAAGCAGTATAAAACAGTATAAAAATCGCAAAAATGAGGGCAATAATCCCCAAATAATCCCCAAAAGCCGATTTTTGCCCACGTTTTCATCCGAAATTTCGGCATAAAAAAAGGCCGAAACCCCAGTAAAATAAGGGATTTCGGCATGGTTGCGGAGATAGGATTTGAACCTACAACCTCCGGGTTATGAGCCCGACGAGCTACCGGATTGCTCTACTCCGCGATATCTGACTCTCTCGAGTGCTTTGCTATTATAGCGCAACGAAACGAAAAAGTCAAGTGTTTTTTGATATTTTCTTGCGACCGGATGCGCGGTCAGTCCGTGTCGGTGTTTTCGCCGCCGGCAAAGCCTGTGGCGTCCCAAACGGAAAGCGTGACGCTCGTGCCTTTTTCAAACGACAATCCGGCCACCAGCGACATCGTATAAACCGTGCCGACTTCGTGGGAGCCGTCGTTTTCGAGCAAAACCTTTTTCACTTCGAACCCGTCGCTTGTAAGCATCTCATAGGCGTCCATGTAGGAAAGGCCGACCACGTCGCGCAGCTCCACCGTCGGTTTGCCGGTGCTGATCGTCACCGTCAGCGTCGTCCCCTGCGGCACACGCTGTCCGGCGGAAAGGCTTTGGCGGATCACGGCGTTTTTGCGCACGGTGTCGTTCGCTTCAAACTCGATCTGCAAATCAAAGTTGTGCGAGAGCGCCGCATTGGCTGTAATATCGGAATAGCTCAGCGACATAAAGTTCGGCACCGTCACCTGCTCTTTTTCCGGCTCGTTTTCGTCCGTTTCGGCGGTCGGGCGCGTGGTGGCGGTGGTCTCATCCTCGCTGTTGATCGGCAAAAACGTCAGCGGCGCAAGGATACTGTCGAGCAGCGGAATCTCCATCTTTTGATAGAGCACCGTAGAATACAGCGTGCAGAACAGCATCGTGCCGATTACGAGGATGGCAAGAAACGCTTCGAGCCCCAAAAGGCCCGCCGGGGTCTCTTTCTTTTGCGCCGGCTCGGTATCAAACAGCGTTTCGTCCTCCTCCGGCAGCAGCTCGATCTGCGGGTCGGCCTGCGCTGCCGGGTCGGCAAACGACGCCGGGGGCGCAGCGTATTCGCCCGGGAACAACCGTCCCATCAGCTCCTCCATCGTGTGCAGACGGCGCTGCGGATACAGCTGCATCGCCGCATAGAGCGTGTCAATCGCCTGCGGCGGCAGCGTGCGCGCCAGCTCCACCGGCAGCGTCAGCTCGTCATTGACGGCGCGGTCGGCCACGCAGGGCGGCTCTTTGCCGGTCAGACACAGATACAGCACCGCCATGATGCCGTAAACGTCGCTGTAGGTTCCCGGACGGCCGCCGCTGTGCAGTTCAATCGGCGCATAGCGCGGATCGGGCTGCGTGTGAAACGCGGCAAGGTCGCTTTTGCATTGCGGGATGGAAAAGCCGTCGATGTGCAGCTTGCCGTCGGCGCCGACGCAAACAGTGGACGCCGAAAGGGCCAGATGCTCCACGCCCTGCGCGTGCAGCGCGGACAGCGCGCGAAACAGCGGTTTGAACGCGGTGCAGCAGTCGTTCCACGACAATACGTGCTCCGGCTGCCGCATATATTCGCGCAGCGAGATGCTTTCGAGCGACGCGCAAACGGCATAGACCGTACCGTTGAGAAACAGCACGGCATAGACCTGCGGCAGCGACGGATGGATGGCGTTTTTCTGCAGCGTCTGCCAAAGCGACGAAAACGCGCCCATACCGCTTTGATAGACCAGCTCGGTTTGCAGCCGGACGTGTACCTCGCTTGCGCCCGCGGGACGTTCAATCAGTTTTTCGGGGAGATATTCACGGATCTCAACCGTCTGCATCGTCTGCAGATCCTGACCGGCATAGACGACGCCGTCAGGCGACAGGGCGATCACCTTGCCGACAAGATAGCGTCCGGAAAGGATCGCGCCTTTCGGCAGATAGGGTGCGCGCTGGGGCTGATCGTTGTCATAGCCGCAATGCGGACAGATGCGGGAATGCGGATCCATTGTCTGCATGCAGCACATGCAAAGATGCTGGAACGAAGCCATTCGTATATCCTCCTGAGGTCTTCGGTTCGGTTATTTTTTGGCGGATGCCGTTGTGGTCTGCGCCGCGGTCCCGGTGGTGGTTGCCGGCGGCGGTGTCGTCACAATCAGCGCCGGGGAATAGTCGGAATAGACGCGGCCGGCGTCGGTGACGAGATAGGTCTGCAAATACACGAAGAGCTTGTCGCACTTTTTGTCAAGCTTGACCACAGCCGTCTTCGTTGCCGCCAGCGGCACCTCCAGCACCTGCGTGTAGTTTTTGCCCTCGGTTTCGGTTACAAACACACGGTAGCCGTCCACGTTTTCGTTCGGCGTCCACTTGATCTTGAACTTGCCGCGTGCCGGGTCGCCGGACACATATTTCGGCGCAACCGTTTCGGGTTTGGTGGTCACGCCCTGCGCTTTGAGTATGGCGCCGGCGCGGCTGACCTTTTGCAGCATGGCATAGGCGCAGACCTGATAGTAATCCGTCGTGCCGGCGGCAAGGCCGCGCACGGTATAGGACGGGGCCGCGGTTTTGGTCACTTCCGCATAATCGCCCGTGTTCGGGTCAAAGCGGTAGACAATATAGCCGGTGGCGCCGGCCGCCGCGTCCCATTGCAGACGGTAGGAGGTCGTTGTCAGATCGGTCACCCGGAAGTTTTTGATGCTGCCGGGCACGGTGTAGGCCGTGTAGGTTTTGCTCTTGTCGGCCAAAATCCGTTTGCCGTCGGACGCCACAGACACCGCGCGCACACGGTATTTATAGAGTGTGCCGGGCTTAAGTTGGCGGATCACGGCGTAGTTGTTTGCCGTTTCGCCCAACAGGTTAAACTTTTTGGCGGCGGCGTTGTAATAGTAGACGAGATACTTCTCCGCGCCCGTAACTTTTTTCCACGTCAGCTTGTGGCTGGTTTCCGTGGTCTCGGTGTGCGACAGTTTGGACACGGCGCTGATCGCGGTATAGACGCGCAGCTTGACCGCTTTGCCGGCGGTCTGCTTGCCGCCCACCGTCGCGTAGGGACGCAGCATCACCGCATACTCTTCGCCCGGCGCGAGCGCCGACAGCTTGTAGGCGGTCTTGGTTGTTTTGCCCAGCGACTCATACTTTTTGGTCTGTTTGTTGTACCGCAGCACTTCGCAGCCGGTCACCGTGCCGCTTTTGGTCCAGGTGACGGTCGCAGTGCGGTTGGTGCGGGCGGTCTGTTTGGCTTTCACAGTGCCGACCGACTGCGCGAACGCAAGGATGCTGCAGCACGAGAGCAGCAGCAGCGCCGTAAGCAGCAGCGCCGTCTGTTTGCGCAAAAAGGAAACGCGTGATTTCATCGTAAAAACTCCTTTCTACTTGTATCAGAATCAAAGAGTCGGTGTATCCAACGGCATGCTTGCCACCGCGTTGAGAGAAAGCGGCGCACGCACGCCGGCGTTGTACTCATAAAAGGCCTGTGCGCCGATCATAGCGGCGTTGTCGCCGCACAGCGGCAGGTCGGGCGCATAAAGGTGCCAGCCGTGACGGCGGCAAAGCGCCTCCATATCGCGGCGCAAAACGCTGTTGGCCGACACGCCGCCGGCAAGGACGATCGTTTTCTGTCCCGTTTGCAGCGCGGCCTGTTCGGTATGGTTGCAAAGAATCCTGACCACCGATTGCAAAAACGACGCGCCGAGGTCGGGCACGGCGATGGTTTCGCCCTTTTGCTTTGCGTTGTGCAGTGTGTTGAGCACACTCGTTTTCAACCCGGAAAAGCTGAAATCCAGCGGTGCGCCGTCCACATGCGGCACGGGAAACCGAAACGCTTGCGGGTCGCCGTCTTTGGCAATTTTGTCAAGATGCAAACCGCCGGGATATGGCAGCCCCATGGCGCGGGCGGCTTTGTCAAGCGCTTCGCCGGCGGCGTCGTCGCGCGTTTTGCCGAGCACTTCAAACGTGCAATAGTCTTTGACAAGCGTCAGATGCGTGTGGCCGCCGCTGACAACCAGACACAAAAACGGCGGCTGCAACGCCGGGTGGCACAGATAGTTTGCCGCAATGTGGCCGCGCAGATGGTGCACCGGCACGAGCGGCAGATTTGCCGCATAGGAAAGGCTTTTGGCGTAGTTGACGCCCACAAGCAGCGCGCCGATCAGCCCGGGCGCATAGGTCACGCCCACGGCGTCGATGTCCTGCAGCGTGAGT
>CACWJV010000126.1 GCA_902761265.1 Oscillospiraceae bacterium
GTGGACGGAGCTGTTTTTGGAAAACCGAGACAACCTCAGCGCGGAGCTGGGGCTGCTGATTGAAAATCTGCAGGCGTATAAAGACGCGCTCCAACGAAACGACGAACCCGCCCTGCGGCAGCTTTTGCAGGACGGCAAAGATACCAAACGCCGCGCAGGCTGAAAGGAAAGAACCATGCAAACCGTTTCTGTGACAGCTTCCAAATCCTATGACGTTTTGATCGGCAAAGGCGTCCGCACGCTGCTGGCTGAAAAGCTGAACGCCCTGTTTCCAGGCGCGAAAGCCATGATTGTTTCCGACAGCCATGTGGCGCCGCTGCATCTCGATGCGCTTGAAAAAACATTGGCCGGCGCCGGCATCCGCCACGCACAGTACGTCTTTCCCGCCGGCGAATCGTCGAAATCGCCGCAGGTGCTCTTTGATCTGTTGGAAACGCTCGCCGAACAGCGCTTTTCGCGCAAAGACGTTTTGGTCGCGCTCGGCGGCGGCGTCACCGGCGACCTTTCCGGTCTGGCCGCGGCGCTGTATATGCGCGGCATGCATCTTGTACAGATGCCGACCACGCTGCTTTCGATGGTCGATTCCTCCGTCGGCGGCAAAACCGCCGTCAATCTCCGCCACGGCAAAAACCTCGCCGGTGTGTTCAACCAGCCGGAGCTGGTGCTGTGCGACCCGGACTATTTGCGGACGCTGCCGAAAGCCGATTTTGCCGACGGGATGGCCGAGGTACTCAAATACGGCGTGATCGCCGACGAAGCGCTGTTTGAGCAGTGCAAAACCGGCGACGTCGAAAACGACCTGGAACCCATCATCACACGCTGTGTGTCTATCAAACGCGACGTTGTTGCCGAAGACGAATTTGACACCGGCAAACGCGCCCTGCTCAATTTCGGCCATACGCTCGCCCACGCGATTGAGGCGCAGTCGGACTTTACATTCTCTCACGGAAAAGCGGTCGCCGTCGGCATGGCGCGCATCGCCGCGCTGGCGGAGGAAAACGGCTTTTGCACCCGTCCGTGCCACGCACGGATCGCCGCGGCGCTGGAAAACAACGGGTTGCCGACGGACTGCGCGTTTTCCAACCGGGAGCTGTTCGCACACGTCACCGCCGACAAAAAGTGTGCCGGCGGCAAAATCACGCTGGTGCTGCCCGACCGCATCGGCAGTTGCTACACCGAACCGATTGCCATCGACAAACTCAGGGAGCTGCTGACATGATTGTGAAAATTCTCCCCTGCCGGCCGACCGGTGTTGTCCGCGCGCCGGCGTCCAAATCGTTTGCCCACCGGCTGCTGATTGCCGCCGCACTTTCGAAGGCAACAAGCACGCTGACCATTGCCGACACGAGCGCCGATATTGAAGCGACCGCGCGGTGCCTGCGCGCACTCGGCGTCGCTGTTACGCAAAACGGCGACAAATGGACGGTGGAGCCGCCGAAAATGTGGAACCGGTCTGCCACGCTCGACTGCGGCGAAAGCGGCTCCACGCTGCGGTTTTTGCTCCCGGTGGCGGCCGCAAACGGCGTCGACGCCGTTTTTACCGGGCAGGGCAAACTGCCCGAACGCCCGAACGATGAGCTGCTTTCCGCGATGGAAGCCCACGGCGTCACTGTCGGCGGCGGCTTCCCGATTCACATCCGCGGACAGCTTTTGCCCGGAGAATACACGCTGCGCGGCGATATCAGCTCCCAGTTTGCAACCGGGCTGCTGTTCGCGCTGTCCGGCCTTGACGCGCCGAGTACGCTTACGCTGACCCCGCCGGTGTCATCCAAAGCCTATCTTGCAATGACCGTCGACGTGCTGCGTGCGTTCGGCGCCGATATTACCCAAACCGAAAACACCTATACAATCCGGCCGGCTGCGCTGTACGGCGGCACATACACGGCCGAGGGCGACTGGTCCAACGGCGCGGCGCTGCTGGCCTGCGGCTTTTCCGTCAGCTCTCTTCGCCCCGATTCGTTGCAGGGCGACCGCGCGTTTCTTGATCTTTTGCAAGCCGCCGGCGCAAAGGTTTTGCAGGAAAACGGCGCAATCCGGCTCGATCTGTCCGACCTTCATTTCCCGGTCATCGACGCCGACCCGATTCCCGATCTTGTGCCGGTGCTCGCCGCGCTGGCGGCAACCGCAAACGGCGAAACGCACATCAGAAACGCCGCACGGCTGCGGCTCAAGGAAAGCGACCGTCTTGCTTCCACCGAAGCGCTGCTGCTGTCGCTCGGCGCTGACATTCGGCAAACGGACGACGGGCTTTTGATCCGCGGCAAACCCGTCCTTTCCGGCGGCCGTGCAACCAGCGCCAACGATCACCGCATCGTCATGGCCGCCGCAGTCGCCGCCCAAAAGAGCCTGTCGCCGGTCGTCATCGAAGACGCGCAGGCGATTGATAAATCGTTTCCGACCTTTTTCAAACTTTACAACGCGCACGGAGGTTCTGCCTATGTCCTGTAGCTATGGAGATTCGTTCCGGCTGACCGTATTCGGCCAGTCCCATGCCGATTGTATCGGCGTTGTTATCGACGGCATCCCCGCCGGGGTGACGCTCGATTTTGACTTCATCCGCGCCATGCTCGCCCGCCGTGCGCCGGGCAACGCTGCGTTTGCCACGGCGAGAAAAGAAGCCGATATTCCCGAAATCGTCAGCGGTGTCGTAGACGGCGTGACCTGCGGCGCGCCGCTGTGCGCGATCATCCGCAACACCAACGCGCATTCTGCCGACTATGACGCGCTGCGCAACCTGCCGCGCCCGTCGCACGCTGATTTTGCCGCGTTCTGGAAGCACGATGGCTATGCCGATCTGCGCGGCGGCGGTATGTTTTCGGGTCGCATGACGGCGCCGCTGGTCTTTGCCGGCGCGGTTGCCATGCTCCTTTTGCGCGACAAGGGCATCACAATCGGCGCACACATCGCGTCGGTCGGCGAAGAGAGCGACGACGCGTTCGATCCGGTCGGCGTTACCGGTGAAACGCTGGAAGCGCTGAAAACGAAGCCGTTCCCCGTGCTGAACGATCAGGCGGGGCAAGCGATGCAAGCCGCGATCGCCGCGGCAAAAGCAGACGGCGATTCGCTCGGCGGTGTGGTGGAATGCGCTGCCGTTGGGCTGCCCGCCGGCGTCGGATCACCGATGTTTTCCGGTGTGGAAAACGAGATTGCGCGTGTGGTCTTTGCGATTCCCGCGGTCAAGGGGATCGAATTCGGCAGCGGCTTTGCCGGCAGCCGGACAACCGGCAGCGAAAACAACGACCCGTTTTGTGTGGACGAAACCGGCAATATCCGCACCGCGACCAACCGCCACGGCGGCATCCTGGGCGGGCTGACAAGCGGTATGCCGCTGATCTTTCGTGCGGCGTTGAAACCGACGCCGTCCATCGGAAAGGCACAGCAGACGGTTGATCTGCAAACCTACGAGCCCAAAACGCTCGTGATTCCCGGCCGCCACGACCCGTGCGTGGTACCGCGCGCTGTGCCGGCGGTAGAAGCCGCGTGCGCCATCGCCCTCATCAATCTGATCGGATCTTAAAGGAGGCAACTACATGGATATGCAAGGCTATCGCAACGAAATCAACAAGATTGACGAACAACTTGTCGCGCTGTTTACCCGCCGGATGCGCGTCGCAAAAGAGATTGCGAAATACAAAGCGGAAAACCATCTGCCCGTGTTTGACCCCGAACGCGAACGGCAGATCAAAAACAAGGTCACGGCGCTGGCCGGCGAGGAGCTGGCGGATTACACGGGCGTGCTGTATCAAACGCTGTTTGACGTCAGCCGCTCCTATCAGCATACTGTGATGAACCGGCCCGGCAAGATCTCCGCTATGATCGAACAAATCGCGCAGGAAACGCCGCGGTTGCGTCCGGCGCGCGCCGTGGTCGCCTGTCAGGGTGTGGAGGGCGCCTATTCGCAGCACGCTTGCGACAAGATGTTCCGCTACCCCGACATCCTGTATTTTTCGTCGTTCAAGGACGTTTGCAAAGCGGTCGATTCCGGCCTTTGCCGCTACGGGGTGCTGCCGATTGAAAACAGCACCGCCGGGTCGGTCAACGAGGTATACGATCTGCTGCATACCTACCACTTTTATATCACGCACTCCATGAAGCTGCACATCGCCCACACGCTTTTGGCGCCGCGCGGCACAAAGCTTGGCGATATCAAGGAAATATATTCCCACGAACAGGCGCTGCGCCAGTGCGCCGATTTTCTCAATCAGGGCGGCTATCAGCCCCATCTGTGCCGCAACACGGCGGAGGCTGCAAAGCTCGTTGCCGCCGCAGGCCGCACGGATATCGCCGCGCTCGGTTCACGCGACTGCGCCGAGCTGTATGATTTGGAGATTCTTTCCGACGACGTACAGAACAACCAGAACAACTACACGCGATTCATTTGCATCAGCAAAACGCCGGAGATCTACCCCGGCGCAAAAAAGACGTCGATTTTGCTGACGCTCGCCCACAAGCCCGGCGCACTGTATCACGCAATCGCGCGTTTTGCGTCGCTCGGACTGAATCTGACAAAACTGGAGAGCCGTCCGATTCCCGGCAGCGACTTTGAGTTTTTGTTTTATTTCGATATTGACGCGCCTGCGGACGCACCCGCGCTGCGGTCGCTGATTGCCCGGCTGGAGCGCAATGGCGAGATCTTTACTTATCTCGGCACTTACACAGAGGAATGAGTATGCAGTTTGGATTATTGGGACGAAAACTCGGCCATTCACTCTCGCCGCAGATTCACGCCTGCTTCGGCGACTACCCTTACGCGCTTTTTTGCCGCGAAGAGGACGAGCTGCCGGCGTTTTTTGCCGACCGGTCGCTCGCGGGCTTTAACGTGACCGTGCCGTATAAGCTAAACGCCTATCGCGCCTGCGGCAAACTGTCCGACGCGGCAAAGCATATCGGCGCGGTCAACACCGTTTTGCGCCTGCCCGACGGCACGCTTTTCGGCGACAACACGGACTATTTCGGCTTTTGCTATCTTGCAAAGCGAAACGGTGTAGATTTCAAAAACAAAAAAGTCCTCATCCTCGGCTCCGGCGGCGCGTCGAAAACCGTGCAGGCGGTGGTCAAAGACGCCGGCGCCGCACAGATCGTCGTTGTCAGCCGCACAGGCAGCGACAACTACGAAACTATCAGCCGCCATTTTGACGCGCAGATCCTTGTCAACACCACACCCGTGGGGATGTTTCCAAACAATCTCCAATCGCCCGTCTCCCTCGACGGCTTTTCAAAGCTGCAGGCGGTGCTCGATCTCATCTACAACCCGATGCAAACCGCCCTGCTGCGCGACGCGGCCGCACGCGGGATCAAAACCGCCAACGGCCTTGCCATGCTCGTGGCACAGGCGCTGCCGGCCGCACGCCTGTTTTCGGGCAAAGCGCTGCCCGACAGTCTGATTGAAACGACCATTGAAACAATCGAACGGCAACAGCGCAATGTTGTGTTGATCGGGATGCCCGGCTGCGGCAAATCGACGGTGGGCGCGCTGCTTGCTAAACGACTCGGCAAAGCCTTTCTTGACTCCGACACGATGGTGGAAACCGCCGCCGGGATGCCGATCCCCGCGATCTTTGCCGCCGGGGGTGAAGCGGACTTCCGCGCCAAAGAAACCGCCGCGGTCAAAGAAGCCGGAAAAAGTCTGTCAACGGTCATTGCCACGGGCGGCGGCAGCATTCTGACCGAAGAAAACCGCGCGGCCCTCGGGCAAAACGCGGTGGTGGTCTATCTCAAAAAAGAGCTGTCCGCCCTCGCCACAGACGGCCGTCCGCTGTCGAAGGACGAAAACGCGCTCCGGCAGCTTTACCTGCAGCGAAAACCGATCTATGAAGCGTTTGCCGACTGCACGGTTGTCGTCAGCGACGACGCACAGATAACGACAGAAAGGGTGATTTCATGCATCTGTTAGTGCTCAACGGTCCCAACCTCAACATGCTCGGTATGCGTGAGCCGGACATCTACGGCAAAACGACCTACACCGATCTTTGCAAAATGATCGAAGCGCACGCGCGCGAAAAGGGCGTGCAGGTGACGTGTGAACAGTCGAACCATGAAGGGACGCTCGTCGACCTGATTCAGGCGGCGCTGGGCTGTTACGACGGCATTGTGCTCAATCCCGGCGCCTATACCCACACAAGCATCGCGCTGCTCGACGCGCTCAAGGCGGTCGGTCTGCCGGCTGTGGAGGTGCACATCTCCGACGTTGGCGCACGCGAACCGTTCCGGCAAATTTCCTATGTCGCCTATTTCGCCGAAAAGCGCATCATCGGCAAGGGGCTGCAGGGGTATTTGGACGCGATCGACTATCTGATTGAACACTATCAATAAAAAGACGGCCATGGGGACACATCCTCGCGAAGGATGCCCTGCGGCCGTCTTTCTTGTTGTCTTGTTTCCTGCTTTCTTGCAATCTTATCTCAAAAAGCCGTTGATGATCTGCTCCTCTGCTTCGGCTTCCGTCAGTCCGAGCGTCATCAGCTTGACGAGCTGTTCGCCGGCAATCTTGCCGATGGCGGCTTCGTGCACCAGCGCAGCGTCCACATTGTTGGCCTCCAGACCCGGCACCGCAAGGATGCGGCCGTTGTCCATGATGATGGAGTCGCACTCGGTGTGGCCCTGGCACGGCGCGTTGCCGACGATTTTGGCGTCAAATTTTTGGAACGAATCGTCGCGCGCCACGGAGCGCGAAACGACGTCGGCGCTC
>CACWJV010000127.1 GCA_902761265.1 Oscillospiraceae bacterium
GACACCTGGGGCAGCCAGATCAAAGGCGACACCATGGAAGCCAAGGCGGCGAAAACCGTTCTGCTCGGTCTCATCGACAAGATTGAAGCCGAACTCAACAACGAGACTTTTGAAAAGGTTCTCGCTGTTTTGAAGGGCGCTTCCACCGTTGGCGGCCTTGTGGAAAAAGCAAACGATTTAACGGGCAAACTCGATTTTGTCACTTCGTCCGGCTGGACCACCGCTTTCAGCACGCTGAACGGCATCATCAAGGTTGCAAACCTTGCCAACGAAGAGTATGAAAAATACATGGAAGGCTACGCTGTGATCCTGTCCTGCCAGGCTGCCGGCAGCTACTACGGCGGACTGCTTCAGTACATTGCCGATCACGTGGCTGACGAAAACATTGCGAATGCTGCGCTTGAACTCAAGGGTTATATCACCGTGAATCTGGAAAAAGCCAGCGAAGATCTGATGAAAAAGATGGGCGACGACGTCGGCCAGCAGGGCGCTCTGATTGCGATTGATGCTGCGATGAACACCAACACCGTAACCGCCGCGATCAAGACCGGCTACGGCGTTGTGACCAGCATCGGCGACAAGCTATTCAACGCGACCGATACCTGCACCTATATCAGCTCTTTGGCCGCTGTGACCAGAATCGAAGATATCCTTCCCGATTATGTCCGTGCTGAAATGAAGAGCGAAGATACGTTTGCCGCTGACTTTGCGAAAGTTTCTATGGTCACGCTGCGTGAAGCAGGTGAAACCATGCTGTCGAACCTCGGCAAAGTGACCGCCGACAGCATCGTCGCAAAGGTGTTCAAGAATGCTGACAAGGCTAACGAGCTTGCATTGAGCGGCGCAAAGAACGCTGCCAAACTGAAGGTGTACCATGACATTATTGTGGCTGACGCTGACTACACCACTTATCTGGTTGTTGTCGACGACACCGCAGGCAAAAACCTGATCGTCCGTGATGCAGATGGCTATGCGATCGCTTTGCTGCGCAACGCCAAGGTTTCCAGCCTGATCAATGAACAGGGCGCATTCTATTCGATCTATGACGGTAAAGTCAACAAGTACATCCGTGTTGTTGTCACGTTCATCGACGGTTGCACCACCGAATTGATCAAGCCGTCCTCCTCTTCCTCCGGCACCGGTTCTCCCTCTTCCTCCGGCGGCGGCTTCTTCGCCAGCTTCTTTGCTGCGATTGCCGAATTCTTCAGAAATCTGTTCAGCTTCTTCAAATAAGAACATCTACCGAGCCGCCGCAAGGCGGCTCTTTTTGTTGACAGTGCACACCGGTTTGTGCTATGATACGAACGAAAAACTGCAAAGGAGAATCCGTTATGCTATTCATCTGTTATCCCAAATGCTCCACCTGTCAGAAGGCGAAAGCCTTTTTAGAGGCAACCGGCGTCGCGTTTGAAACACGCGATATCAAGACGAACAACCCGACGGTTGACGAACTGAAAGACTGGCACAGGAAAAGCGGTCTGCCGCTGCGTCGCTTTTTCAACACGAGCGGACTGCAATACCGTGCGCTGGCGCTGAAAGACCGTCTGCCGGACATGTGTGAAGACGAACAGCTCCGGCTTTTGGCGACGGACGGGATGCTTGTCAAACGGCCGCTGCTGATTGCCGGCGATACGGTGCTTGTCGGGTTTCAGGAAGCCGACTGGAAGGACGCATTACAATAAAAAAAGAGAACCGAAACCGGTTCTCCGTCTAAGCTGCAATCTATGTTGTTGTCAAATGCCTGTTCCGCGCGACCTCCTTGCGGACAAAGGCGTTTCTTTATTTCAAAAAGTCGCGGATCTGCGGACGGTCGAGCGCCTTATACAGCAGCAGGCCGAGCGTAAAGCAGACACCGAGTTCGCCGAGCGCCACAAGGCCGCCCTGTACGAGGAAGCTGGTGAAATGGAACGGGCCTTCGATGAAGAAGATTTCGATCTCCAGACCGATGATGACGCCGTTAAACAACGCCGGCATCAGCGCCGCGAGCAGCGGAAGTTTTTTCCACCGGACATTGCGCAGCGCATACATGGCAAGGCCGGCCAGCAGCGTTGCGAGCGAGCCGAGAATCATGTCGACCGGCAGCGCATCCATAAACAGGAAGTTTGCCAAAAAGCAGCCGAGCGTCAGACCGGGGATTGCGGCGGGTGTGATGCAGCAAAGCAGCGTCATCGCTTCGCTGACACGAAACTGCACAGCCATTGATGCCGTGCCGGGTGCAATCAGGCTTTGCGCGACGGTCAGCGCCGCATAGAGCGCGGCAATGACCGCGGCCTGTGTCAGCCACAGGACTTGTTTTTTCTTTTTCATATTCAATTGTCTCCTTTAGTTTTGATTTTAACGCACGCGCTTGGGTCCGTGCGTTAGGTCAGGAAGGTCTCGAACTGACCGCACTGAAAAAGTGCACGGGTATTATATAACGGACAGCGGAAAAAAGCAAGGGAAAAACGTAAAAAGTATGAAGTTGACAGGAGACAAAAACAAAAGGAAAGGCCGCCCTGCCGCGGCTGCAGCGGGGCGGTATGGTGCGCCGGGTTACCCTTTGATCGTGACAGGCTGATCGACGCCGGGTGTGAAGGCGTAGAAATTCTTTTCGTTCAGCCGGTCGGTCAAAAGGCGCAGTCCTTCGCCGAAGCGCTGGAAATGCACAATCTCGCGCTCACGCAAAAATTTGATGACATCGCGCACATCCGCGTCGTCGACCAGACGCAGGATGTTGTCATAGGTTGTGCGCGCTTTCTGTTCCGCGGCCATATTTTCAAACAGATCTGTGATCGGATCGCCTTTGCTTTGCAGATAGGCCGCCGTAAACGGCACACCGGCAGACGACGCCGGATAGACGCCGAGGGTGTGGTCAACAAAGTAGCTTTCAAAGCCGCTTTGTTTGATCTCCTGTGCGCTGAGGTTTCGCGTAAGCTGATGGATGATCGTGCCGACCATCTCAAGATGGCCGAGCTCCTCTGTGCCGATATCGGTCAAAAGGCCCTGCAGCTCCCGCGTCGGCATCGCAAACCGCTGGCTCAGATAGCGCAGCGACGCGCCGAGTTCCCCGTCAGGACCGCCATACTGGCTTTGAATGATTTTGGCATACAGCGGATTCGGATTCTGGATCCGGATCGGATACTGCAGTGTTTTTTGGTACTCCCACATTTCAGCAGCCCTCCTTCGTCAGATCCCACGGCCAGGCCGGCTGGAGCCAGGCGTCGCCGTAACCGGTCTCGCTCGCGGTAAGCGGACCGTATTTTTGTTCGTATTCGCGCAGCAGCTCGCTGTACTGCGAGGCATACTGCTGCAGCAGACCAGCGGCCTGTGTGTCGTCGGGATGGGTATCCAGATACAGATGCAGATCCCAGATCATGAAACGCACGGCCATAAACCGGTATTTGAGGCTCTCACAGTTCATTGCATGCACCCCGCCAGAAACGGTTTGTCGAGCACGGGAAATGCGGTGCCCCGCTGCAGGGCTTTTGCCGCGTCATAGACGGTGATATCCGTCTGAAACGGCACATACGCCATGGCGACGACCGGGGTTTCCGGCAGTGCCGGCAATGCGCTTTGCGACGGGCAGTTGCAGCTTTGGCGCGGCGCAAACATCTGCTGCGGATAGGCGCAGCTTTTTTGATATATCATCGCACTCTCTCCTTTTTGGTTTGGACGCTGTTTGGCGGCGTCCATTCCATCTTATGCCGCGCAGTCCGGCGCGTGCCGAAACAAAAAGAATCGCTTCGTTTCAGGTGCACTTCAGCGGCATAAAGCCTTGCTTTTTTTCGTGTATTTGTGGTATAATGACATGAAATTGGCGGGAGGTGGCGCTATGCCCATTAAAATTGATGACCGGCTGCCGGCAAAGGAGCGGCTGGAAAGCGAAAACATTTTTGTCATGACGGCGACACGCGCGCAAACGCAGGATATCCGTGCGCTGAAAATTTTGATCCTCAATCTGATGCCGACCAAGGTTGAGACCGAAACGCAGCTTCTGCGGCTTTTGAGTAATTCACCCTTGCAGGTGGACATCGAGCTTTTGCAAACTGCCACGCACGAGAGCAAAAACACGTCCGCCGAACACATGCTGCATTTTTATAAGACGTTTGACGAGGTGAAACACAAAAAATATGACGGCATGATCGTCACCGGCGCGCCGGTGGAGCTGTTGGACTTTGAAGACGTGGACTACTGGGACGAGCTTTGCGAGATCTTTGAATGGTCGAAAACCAACGTCTATTCCACGTTTCATATCTGCTGGGGTGCACAGGCGGCGCTGTATTACCACTACGGCATCAAAAAGTATACGCTGCCGGAAAAGATGTTCGGCGTGTTTCAGCACAAGCCGCTGGATCTGTATCATCCTTTGCTGCGCGGGTTTGACGAGGTATTTGACGTGCCGCACTCCCGCCACACCGAGGTGCGCTTTTCCGATATCGCGCTGTGTAAGGATCTGCAGATCATCGCCTATTCTGAGATTGCCGGCATCCATCTGATCTCCGACCTCGGATGCCGCAAGTTCTTTGCCACCGGCCATTGCGAGTACGACGCCGATACGTTGGCGAAGGAATACTTCCGCGACAAAGAAAAAGGGCTGGATATTGCGCTGCCCTATCACTATTTTCCGAACGACGACCCGACCAAAAAGCCGCTGATGACCTGGCGCAACGCCGGCACGCTGCTGTTCACGAACTGGCTCAACTACTTCGTTTATCAGCGCACACCGTACGATATTAACGAGATCCAATAACCGGAAACGCCCGCATCCAACGATGCGGGCGCTTCTTTTAAATATAGTGTTCGCCGATGCAATACCAGTTTTTCGCGAGCCGGTAAAGCCTGTGCGCAACTTTCTTTCGTACTGTGTGCCGGTGCGTAGTATAAACGATGCCGTTGTTGTAGCCGTCGACCCAGAAGTAGACGCCGTCCGGCGTCACGCGCAGTTCGTCGACGGAAAACGTGCGCACCGTCTGCAGCGCTCCACGCAGATTGACGGGCACCTCGACGGTCGCGTCGCTGAGCTGATTGAAAAGTGTCGTTCCTGCGCGGTCAAAACAGAAAACCAGTTGCCGCTCCCCTTCCGCGTTCCGGCTGAGATTTTCGTCTTCGGCCGTATCATACAACGTCTGCACAAAGGCCGCGACGGTCGCGAAAGCGTCCCTGTGCGGCAGAAAGTCTTCTTTGCTGTATTCGCCAAAGCAGGACGGCAGAAACCACAGCAGCACCGGCAGACAAAGCAAGCAGAAAACGCGTTTCATCGGTTCGCCCTTCAGGTGTAGCAGTAGCCCAGAAAACCGCCGTCCCCGTCGTCGGAGACCGTCACGCTGTATTTGCCGCCGAACGCAACACTCCACATGTCTTTGGCGGAATCATAAAACGTGACGGTCTGCGTTTTTGCCTGCCCGTTTGCGTCCTCGGGCGTCAGCAAAACGGAAAGCTTCAGATCGAGCTTTGACAGGTCTGCCTTTTGCGGCAGATCCCGGCGGGAGACCGCAAGCGTCTGCGTTTTTTCAAGCGGCGTTTTGCCGTCAGCGTTGACACAACCGCCGCTCAGCACGGTCTTGCCTTCAAGCGTCAGCGCGTAATCCAGCCCGTAGACCGGCGTGTCGGTATCGAACGTGACTTCGATCGTAAAGCCGTTGGCTTTTTTGCTCTCCTGCCGCAGCCATTGTACCATGCGGTATTGTTCGGCGTTATAGAACGGCGCCTCGGTACCGAAGCTGATATCCGTCTGCCACGCGTCCAGTTCCCGTTTCGCATCGGCCGCATACGGGCTGTCGGACGCGGCGATTCTTTGCAGATACGGCAGCGCGGCAGAGCCGCTTTCGGCACGCAGGTCGGACACGGTCAGATGTGCGGCTTTACCGGTCAGCAGCGCATGGGTGTTATACCACGCGATTGTGTTGCCCACGCCGCACACAGAGAGCAGCGCCATGCTCACACAGACCGCCGCGAGCATCACCTGCATATAAGGGAACCGTCTGATCCACAGCCGCAGCAAAACGGCGGCGAAACACAGCAGCAGCACGATGTCCGCCACGAACACATACAGCCGTTTTTCGGTCAGACCGTAAGCGCCGATATACAGGAGAATCTTCGCCATGGAAACGGCGCACAGCAGCATGGTGAAGCCACACAGGAAGGTGTTGAGCGCTTTGACCGGCGCGATCAGTTTGCCGTCGTTTCGCTTGGTGACGCCGACGGAGAGCGCGATCAACACGAAGTTGAGGCCGCCGAGTTTGCAAAGCTCAAAGAAGCCGCGCCGCGCGTAGTCGGTGACGCTGATCGTGCTGCCGCCCGGCAGATGGCCTGAAAACGCCGCAAACAGATAGCCGGCCTGCGTCAAAAGATAGAGCACATAGGCAGCCGAAAGGACAGAGAGCACCGTAATGACGAACGCAGGCGAAAGCTTTTGCAGCCGGGTCCAGCGTGCGGACGTGTCGCGGTTTTCGTTTTTTGCAACGCCGTGGGCGAACGAGAACATCACGCTGAAGATATAGGGCGTGAACAGAATTGCCAAAAACAACGCAAACGGGTCGAAAAGCTCGGAGAGCCGGATTTCCAACCGCTCGGCGAACTGACGCAGCGCGTCAAACGACGCGCCGAGCACGCTTTCGAACGCGGCGTCGGCATCGATCAGCAGCGACACCGCCCAAAACAGCAGCGGCAGCGCAACAAGCACGCCGAGCAGCACCGGCAGCAGACGTCTGCGTTTGACCGGCACTCCCCTGTTTTTCTTTTTCGTCCGCCGGGTCTCCGATGCTGCGCGCAGCGGCAAAAACAGGTTTTTGAGCGGCACGAGCAATTCACTGTGGAGCAGGTCGAGTAGCACATAAAACGAGCCGAACGGGTGCAAATTTGCGTCCGTGAGCGACAGGCAGCAGAAGCCGGACAGCGGGATCAGCAGCAGAAACGCCAACAGGGTAAAATCGCTGGTGTCGTTGTGCAGCAGGAAGCCGCTGCTGACCGCGAGCGCACACAAACCGGGCAGCAGCGCCGCCGGACGAAAACGCTTTTGCTTTGCCGTGACATAGACCGTTGCGAGCGTGAACAATCCGGTGTAGCAAACGGCTGTCCAGGCAGACGGGCCGCCGAAGGTCAGGATGGAGGAAAACAAGCCCCAGGTCAAAAGAAAGCAGACAGCCGGCACAACTATGTCAAGCAGCGTTGTAGCCGGCAGACGAAAGCCGGGCTGCGGCGCGGTTTGCGGCTGCGGCGCGTGGTATTCATGCATCATAACAAATCCTCCTTGCGGTATTCGAGAATGTCGCCCGGCTGACAGTCGAGC
>CACWJV010000128.1 GCA_902761265.1 Oscillospiraceae bacterium
TGTCAAAGGGGATCGCGTTTTTGCCGCCGCCGTCATACAGATCGGTGTGCGACGCGCCGGGAATGAGCAGCAGCTCTTTGTTGGCGGTGTATTTGCTGTCTTTCACCATATCGGCAAACGCGTCCTTGCCGAAATAGCACGAGTGCGCCGCGTCGCCGTGGACAACGAGCACCGCTGAACGGATCTCGCCCGAATACTGCAAAATCGGCTGATTGAGAAAGCTTTCGCAGCCGATCACGTTCCAGCCGCCGTTGGAGTTGAGCGAACGCGGATGATAGCCGCGTGCGGTTTTATAGTAGTCGTAGTAATCCTTCACAAAATCCGGTGCGTCCGCCGGCAGCGGATCCACCACGCCGCCGCCGGGTTTGTAGTCGCCGGCTTTGAGATCGGCGAGCCGCTGCGCGCAAAGAGCCGCCCGTTTCTCATACCGTGCGTCCTCGCTGTCCTCGCTGTCGAAATAGCCTTTGGCGTTCACGCGCGTCATATCGTACATCGTCATGACCGCCGTGGCTTTGATCCGGGTGTCGAGCGCAGCCGTGTTCAGCGCCAGACCGCCCCAGCCGCAGATGCCGATGATGCCGATGCGCGCGGGATCCACGTTTTCGCACAGCGACAGAAAATCGACCGCCGCCATGAAATCTTCGGTGTTGATATCGGGCGACGCCATATATCGCACATTGCCGCCGCTTTCGCCGGTGAACGACGGGTCGAACGCTAACGTTAAAAAGCCGCGCTCCGCCATCGTTTGCGCATACAGGCCGGCGCACTGCTCTTTGACCGCGCCGAACGGACCGCAGACCGCGATCGCCGGCAGTTTGTCCGCGGCGTTTTTCGGCACATATAGATCCGCCGCCAGTGTGATGCCGTAGCGGTTGACGAAGGTGACTTTGCTGTGATTCACTTTGTCGCTTTTGGGAAAAGTCTTGTCCCAGTCCTGCGTCAAAGATAACGTTTCTTTTTTCATCGGAAAACCTCCATAGAGTTGATTTTTCATTATTTCTATGCTATCATCATAACACCTAAACCTGACTTTATGTCAAGACGTTTTAAGAAAAAAGGAGGAAATTCGGATGTATACGATCGGTCAGGTTTCCGAATGGTTCCATCTTCCCGTTTCCACCCTGCGCTATTACGACAAGGAGGGGCTGTTTCCGACGATGGAGCGGCAGTCCGGCATCCGCAAATTCGGCGAACGCGAGCTCGAAGCGCTGCGTGTGATCGAATGTTTGAAGCAATCCGGTCTTGAAATCAAAGAGATCCGGCAGTTCATGCAGTGGTGTGTGGAGGGACCGTCAACCTATGAAGCGCGTCTTATGTTGTTTGAAGCGAGAAGGCGGGCGGTGGAAGACGAGATGGCCCGGCTGCAAAAAACGCTCGACATGCTGCGGTTCAAATGCTGGTATTATGGGGTCGCCGTCCGTGACGGCAACGAGGACAGACTGCACGAACTGCTGCCCGACCGGCTGCCGCCGGAGATCCAAAAATTTTACGACAACGCGCACGCGCCCGACGCCGCAGCCGACCGAGAGAAGGCGATATGATGAAGATGCTTGTTTTTCAATCCGAACAGTATTCGCTATACGCCTGTGAAGCCGCGCTGGTCTATCGGCTCTGTGCGCCGCCAGCGGAGATCCCGCTCGCGTGGCCGGTGCTCGAGATCGGCGGCGAAAGCGTGCGTGTCGCGCCCGACAGCCTCGCGGTGGCGGAGCGCCGGTTTTTGAACGATCGGATCGAGCAAATCACGCTGCGCGGCATGTTCGGCGGCCATTATACGCTGGAACTGATGCTGCGCGTTTGCGCAAAGACGCCGTTTGTGCGGTTTTCGTTTCGAATCGAGGCGGCGGCGCCGGCGTATCTTTCCAAGGCGCACGGAGACAACCTGACCTATTTTAGCTGGCCGGACGCGCCCGCTTCGCGGCAAACCGAGGTGCGCCTTTCCGACTATAACGCGCTGTACCACGGCTACTGTTTGCGCGAAGTGCCGGCGTTCCGATATGAAGATGAGCTGCTGGGGCCCATGCTCGCCGACGTGCGCGACGGCTACGCGCTGCTTGCCGCCTATGAGCACGGCTCGACCTATCCCGACAAATACCTTTGCTTTGCAAAAACGGCCGCCGGCACAGCGCTCAAAGCCTGCCGCGGCAACTATTGGGCCAATCAGCCGTTGCACAAGCAGCCGCTGGAGACGATTTGGTTCCAGTTCGGCGCGGTCGCGGGCGATCTTGACGATCTTGCGAAAGCCTACCGCGCGTTTCAGTTGTCATATTGTTCGCTGAACACCGAGAGCCGCAGGCCGTATATCTTTTATAACACCTGGGCGTTTCAGGAGCGTAACAAGTTTTACAACAAACAGCAGTATCTGTCCTCCATGCACCAGGCACGGATCGAACAGGAGATCGAGATCGCGCACCGGATGGGCGTGGACGTGTTTGTGATCGACACGGGCTGGTTCGAAAAAACCGGTGACTGGCTGGAAAACCCGACGCGCTTTCCGGACGGGATGAAACATATCCACGATCTGCTCGCACAGCGCGGGATGAAACTCGGCCTTTGGTTCGGGCCGACAAGTGCGGCGCGCAGCAGCGAAATATTGAAAAAGCATCTGCACGAGCGAACCTGCATGGAGGGGGAAACGCCGGGATCGTTTTGCGTGTGGGAGACCGAGGAAAGCTATGAGATGTGTATGGCGTCGTCGTTTTGGGAGGATTTTGCCGACCGGCTGATCGACCTTGCAAAAACGGTCGGCGTACGCTATTTCAAATGGGACAGCGTGGAAATGTACGGCTGCGACCGCGCAAATCATTTCCACGGCGGCGACGAAACAACCGCCGCCGACCGCCACGATTGCTACAGCTTTCTTGCCGGCGTCTATCTTTGCAAGGCAGTCGACAAGCTCTGCGCCGCGGTGCCGGATGCGATTGTGGACATGGACATCACGGAAGCCGGCCGGTTTATGGGTCTCGGCTTTTTGTCGAGCGGCAAATATTTTGCGACCAACAACGGCCCGTATTATCAAAATTACGACATCCGCATGCCCGAAACCGTGTGGAGCAATATTTTTGTCCAGCCGGGTCCGGCGCGTCCGTGGATCATGCGGCAGGGCTTGTGTTTCGACAAATGGATCCCGTCCGTGCTGCTGATGGCGCACTATCTCCCCGACGATCCGGTACGCTCGCAGCGGATCAATCTCGCTTCGCTGATGCTCGGACAAAACGGCATCTGGGGCGATCTGCCGGCGGTGTCGGACGCGGGCGTGGCGCTGTTCGGCCGGGTGCTCGGCGTCTATAAAAAGCTGCGGGACGACATCACCCGGGCCGATCCCGCAGTGTACGGCCGCCCGGGCGAAACGATGGAAGCGTATGAAAAAGTGGAGGCAGCGACCGGCCGCGGTATGGTCGCGCTGTTTTTGAACCGCGGCGGCAGATACAGCTATCGACTTCTTTCAAAGGTCGACGGCGACGCGGTCGTGTTTGGTCCGGGCCGTCTGATCCGGGAAGGGGAAACGGTGACAATCGAAGCGGCGGCCGACGAATCCGACGCGGTGATCGTCTTTTTCGGCGAAACACAAGACAGTCCGGCAGCGCAGGCGTAAAGCGGCTGTGCGGTTTCGCCGGCACAGAATAATCAAAAGCCTTGAAACGGAAGTTCGTCTTTCCATTTCAAGGCTTTTTTGCGGGTATAGACCTTTTTGCTTTCCACGCGTCTCGTCACGGGATTGACACCGTTCCAGGAGCCGCGCTTTGCGCTGTCCAGTTCTTTTTTCTTTTTCTTTGACAGCTTTTCGTAGGGGATGATTGTTTTCATTCGATCACCTCCGTTTCTTTTAGAAGCGCATTATACACCCACCGGCGTAAAAAGTCAACGGTCGGTGAAGAAAAACCGCCGGACAACGAAGACG
The DNA here is from genome assembly GCA_902761265.1 of Oscillospiraceae bacterium. Taxonomy (GTDB): domain Bacteria; phylum Bacillota; class Clostridia; order Oscillospirales; family Acutalibacteraceae; genus UBA6857. The sequence continues at coordinate 3,899 of CACWJV010000128.1, forward strand.
TGACCGGCGGGTTTTTCGTTACGGCAGACGGAACCCGGCGGCACGGTAGATGGCGTACCAATCCTCGCGCGAAAGGTCGACGTCGGCGCCTTTGGCAATTTCGCGGATTCGGCCGGGCGACACCGAGCCGGAGATGAGCTGGATCTTTGCCGGGTGACGCAAAATCCACGCCGCGGCAACGGCGGTCGGCGTGACGCCGTAGAGGTCCGCAAAGTTGTCGAGCGCTTCGTTCAACGCCGGGTAGCGTTCGCGGTCGCCGACGAACGGACCGCGGAAGAAGCCGCCCTGCAACGGCGACCATGCCTGCAGTGTGATGTGCTTGAGCCGCAGATAGTCGAGCGCGCTGCCGTCGTGCATGACGGATTCGTCGTTTTTCATATTCACGTTGAGGCCGCTTGTGACCATGCCGGATTCCGGGATGGAAAACTGGAGTTGATCGGCGATAAGCGGCTGGCGCACGGCTGTTTTCAGCAGCGCGATCTGCATCGGATTGTGGTTGGACACGCCGAAATGTCGCACCTTACCGGCGTCTTCCAACGTATTGAACGCGTCGGCCACTTTCTCCGGCTCCATCAGCGCATCCGGGCGGTGCAGCAGCAAAACGTCGATATGATCGGTGCGCAGCCGCCGCAGCGACGCGTCGACCGAAGCGAGGATATGTTCCTTTGAAAAGTCATAGTACCCTTTGCGGATGCCGCATTTTGTCTGAATTGTGATCCGGTCGCGTAGCGCCGGATGCGCCGAGAGCCAAAAGCCAAACAGCTCTTCGCATCTGCCGCTGCCGTAGATGTCGGCATGGTCAAAAAAGGTGATGCCGCATTCGAGCGCCGTGCCGAGGATCCGGTCCGGCGTCTGCTTCGCGTCGGCAAGGCGCATACAGCCCTGTGCCACTGCGGAAACCGGCAAAACGCCGCCGAGCATCAGATGTTTCATGGCGGTTCCCTCCTGTCGGTTAAAGGTTTGCAAGCACAGACAAAAGATAGTCCGCGATCTTTCGGCTGTGCATGATATAGCCGGTGTGCCCGGCGCCTTCAAAAATTTTGAGTTTTGCGCCGGGAATGGTTTGCGCAAGGTGTTCGGTGTGCGACTGTTTGATCACGTCGCGCGCGCCGGCGGTGACAAAGGTCGGCACACGGATGGCGCGCAGCATTTCGTCGGTGATGTCCGGTTCGCGCAGCATGATCCGCATTTTGTCGCTGCGGTCCACGTGGCTCCAAAGGCGGAAAAACCGCAGCGGCAGATCCTTTGTGCTGTCGGGGCGCAGACTCGCGCCGCTGACAATCAGCGCCGAAAGCAAATCGGGGTGCTTTGCGGCAAGCAGCAGGCCGAGAATGCCCCCGTCGGAAAAACCGTAAAAGACCGGACGGTCCAGCTTCAGCGCCAGAATAAACTGCCGCAGATCTTCTGCCATATCGTCATAGTGCAGGGCTTTGACTCTTTCGCTTTTTCCGTGGTCACGCGAATCGGGGAGATAGACGGTGTAATGCTGCGAGAGCACCTGCGCCGCCTTGCGGAAAATTTTGTGGTCCATGCTGTTGCAGTGCGCCATGACAAGCGGCTTTCCGCTGCCCAGCTTTTCATAAAACAGCCGGATGCCGTTGACCGTGATATACATACCGTTCCCCCTTTTTCTTTCCTACGCTTCCGTGCCCTGCAGACCAAGTTCTTCAGCGTGCGCCCGCATCCCTTCAATACAGATGGCGGCCACGTCCCGCAGCTCCATGCCGAGCAGTTCGCAGCCCTGCAGAATCAGCGCGCGGTCGCATTTTGCAGCAAAGCGTTTGTCCTTGAACTTTTTCATAAAGCTTTTGACTTCGAGATCGACGATCCCGTGCGGCCGCATCCGGGCGCAGGCCTGAATGATGCCGGTCAGCTCGTCCACGGTAAACAGACTTTTTTCAAGGTTCGTTTCGGGTTTCACGTCGGTGCAGATGCCGTAGCCGTGGGAAAGGATTGCGCGGATATCGGCTTCGTCCACTCCCTGCGCGCGCAAAGGCGCGGCGGTGTGCTGCAAATGTTCGTCGGGGTATTTTTCATAATCGTAGTCGTGCAGCATGCCGATCGCCTGCCAATGATCCGGGTCTTCGCCGAAATGCGCCGCCATCGCGCCCATGGCGTAGCAGACGTTCTTTTCGTGCAGCAGCAGCGACGCTTCCTCCACCATCTGCGCGTTCAGTTCGGTTGCTCTTTGCAGTGTCAACATCATCATGTCCTCCTTAGACCGTATGCGGCGGTTATTTCAGCACCTTGCGCAAAATCGCGTCCGGTGTGTCCGGGAACAGCGTTTGCAGGTGGGTATACAACTTTTGATAGGAATCCGCCGGCTCAAGCCGGTAGACGCGGTCGGAAAACGCGTCCCCGAACAGACGCTCCGGCGTGGCGTATTCCGCGATGCCCCAGCCGTAGGGCTTGCCGGTCTTGTCTATCGCATAGACGAAATCGCTGATCAGCACATAGCATTGCGCCTGCAGCCGGGTGATGATCGTATCAAAGCCCTTTTTGCCGTCCTTGCGGTAGTTGCCGAGCGCCTTTAGCTGCTTTGTCAGTACAGGTGCGTTTCGGTCGATCAGATCAAACAGATCCTTGTCGCGGTAGGAGGCGAGCCCTTCGTCAAACCGCGCGTCAAAATCGTAGCCGTCGCGGCGGTAGTTGGCAAAGTCGGGGAACCACTTTTCGCTGATGAACGCCGCCTTGTTTTCGAAAAACTTGCCGTAGGCGCAGCCGCTTTCGCGGATAACCGGGCCTTTCCATTCCCAGACCGGCCACGAATCGCTC
>CACWJV010000129.1 GCA_902761265.1 Oscillospiraceae bacterium
GCTTTCGCGTGTAAAAGCTTTTTCTTCACATCGGCTTCCTTGCCGAAAATGCCGCGCGGCACCTCAAAACCGACCGGAACCGGGCAGTTTTTCACGTTTTCCACAACCTTTTCCTCGATTTCCAGCGGGAAATAGAGGTTTTCCACATTTGTCAAATCCTGTGGAATCTGGTCCGGCGACTCGAGCAGCAGCCGGAATGTCGGCGGCAGTTTGCGCGCTTTGTCGCTTTTTTCTTCTGCGGAACGATGCGCAGTAAGCGGTACGTCTGTAAAGCGGAGAGGCTTTACAGCGGAAAGGGTCTCCGTCAGTTGTTCCAGCGCGCTGCGGCGCATGGCGTTGATCTCGCTCGCCGGCAAAAACAGCCCGCTGTCGAGGTCGATTTCGATATGGTTCGCATAAAACGCGGTGCCGCCGCATTTTTGCAGTCTTGTTTCCAGTGCGTCGGCGGTCATCGGTTTTTCGGCCGGTTGGGGCAGGGCGGCGCCGGCGGCACATACGGTCGTACCGCGTGCCGTGGCGGTGAGGGTCGGCAAAGCGTTTTGCCGGATCGTCAGGTGAAAATCAACCGGCACGTCGGCGCGTTCTTTTTCATAAAGATGCTGCAGCGCGGACAGCACTTTGCCGCTCGCGGCGGTGACGTCCTCTTTGGTGCGCACGCCGAACATATGGCTGCCGCGGTCGTTGTCGAAATAGCCGCTCGTAAATCCCTGCCGCGAAAAGACCGCGCGCAATGCGTCGGCGGTGGCGGCGTCGCGGCTGCCTTCGAGCGCACGCCGGGCGTTGGTTACGGCGGCGGCCACGTATTCGGCGCGTTTCATACGGCCTTCGATTTTAAACGAATCCACGCCGAGCGCGGCGAGGGCGGGCAGCCGGTCCATCAGCGAGAGATCCTTGAGGCTCAGATCGTACCGCTCGGTGTTGTCCGCCGAAAACGGCAAACGGCACGGCTGGGCGCAAAGCCCGCGGTTGCCGCTGCGCGAGCCGAGCATGGCGCTCATCAGACACTGGCCCGATACGCACATGCACTGGGCGCCGTGGATAAACAGCTCGAGCTCGAGATCGGTGCTTGCCCTGATTGCGGCGATTTCGTTGCGGCTCAGCTCGCGCGGCAAAACGGCGCGGCTGTAGCCGAGGTCTTTTAAAAGGGCGATCCCGGCGGCGGTCTGGACCGACATCTGGGTGGACGCGTGGCGCGCAAGATCGGGCGCACACGTTTTCGCCAGCCGGGCAAGGCCGAGATCCTGTAAAATAAGCACGTCGGCGCCGAGGGCGCAAACGTGCCTGATGACTGCTTTCGCTTTCGGCAATTCCGCGTCGGAAACGAGCGTATTGAGCGTGATATGCACCTTCACACCGTGGAGCCGGCAAAGACGGATTGCGTCGCGCAAAGCGGCGTCGTCAAAGTTGTCGGCATTTCGGCGGGCGTTAAACGCCTTGGTGCCGAGATAGACCGCGTCGGCGCCGGTGCGTACGGCGGCGCGCACACTGTCAAACGATCCGGCGGGCGCCAAAAGCTCCGGAAACTGTTTCATCAGCTACCGGAAATCTGGTCGAGCACAGAGGCGAGCTGCGCTTTGAGCCGGTCGATTTCGAGATTGGCGTTTTCCAGATCGCGCTTGGCCTTTTCGGCTTCGTGGCGGGCCCAGTCGGCTTTGCTCTTGGCGTTGGACGCGTCGTCAAGATAATCCTTGATCTGTTCGCGCAGATGGTCGGCGGTGGTGCTTGCCTTTTTATATTCGTCGGCAAAATTCAGCGTGGTCAGCACAGCGGCCTGGGTGACGGAAACGTGGGGGTTTTCCTTCATTGTCTGGGCGATGGCGCGGTCCACGTCTTTGCCGAGATCGGACACATATTTTACGTCATCTTCGGTGATGATCGCGTACTGTGCGCCGGCGATGGTGAGTTTCACTTTGTTGCGTACCATTGTATTCATCCTTTCTGGATCGCTTCAAACGTATACGGATTTCCATAATCAAATACATTATACACTATTTCACCGCGTTTTGCAAGTCCGTATTGTATAAAAGTGCACAGTGCACAGTGCGCAGTGCATAGCAGCGCCGGCCAATGGAAGGCGCAGTCATCAGTCGACAGTCAACAGTCGACAGAAGCGATCAGCGATCAGGGACTGGCGATCAGTGACTAGTTACCAGCGACCGGGGATTTGTATTGTAGCGGCGGCCCCTTGGGCCGCTATGTCCTTGTGAAAAAAGTCGCCCGCGGGGCGACCGCTACAATTATCAATTATCAATTCCCTTGCCCCTTGGCCCTTGGCCCTAAAGCAACAGCCGCCCGCAGGCGGCTGTTGCTGTTGACTAATGACTGTTGACGGATGACTGAAACTCAACGGTAAACACCGTTCCGGTCTCTTCGCTGCTTGCGGCGTCGATTGTGCCGCCGCACAGCTCGGTGATCTTTTTGAGAATCGGCAGCCCCAATCCGTGCCCCTGCGTTTCGCCGCGCGTTTTGTCGGCGCGGTAAAAGCGCTCAAAGATATGCGGCAGATCCTGCGGATCGATCCGGCTGCCTTGGTTGCGCACGGTCAGGCGCGCTTTCTTTTTGATCTTTTCCAGTTTCAGCGACACACAGCCGCCGGCCGGTTCATATTTCAGCGCGTTTTCGAGCAGACTTGTGCAGATGCGCGCGGCGTACTCCGTGGTGGCCGAAACAAACACGTTTTCTGCGATCTCGCTGTCGAGCGTTACACCGCGCTCAAACGCAACCGACTCAAGCTGCAACACGCTCTTTTCCGCCGCGGCGGACAGATCCACCTGCGTGAGCGCCACCGTCGGCTGCCCCTCCTCAAGCGCAGCGAGCGAGAGCATCTGGTCGATCATCGTGCGCATATTGCGCGCCGCTTCGTCGCTGCTTTCGAGCCATTGCATCTGCTGGCGCACGGTTGTGTCCGGACTTTGCTCCATAATGGCGTTGTTGGCAAGGATGACGGTGATCGGCGTTTTCAAATCATGCGACACGTCCGCCACAAACTGGCGCTCCATCTCGAGCGCGTCCTCCATCGGCTTTGCTGCCCGGCGCGAAAGCGCCACGCTCACGGCAAAGAACAACCCCAGTGCCAAAAGGAACGCCACCGCCAGCGCGCCGATGCTTTGTGCGATGCGCGCTGTGAGATAGCCGGTGTCGGCCAGCGCCACACGTACCGTGCCGTTGCGGGCTTCCCGGTAATAATAGAGCCCGGCGCTCCTGAGACGGCCAAAGTCGTTTTCCTGCGCCGCTATTTCCCGCACCGCTTCGGCAATGCCGTCGGTGTCGGTGTCGTCGCCGGAGATGATCTGTACGCTGTCGGTTTCGGGATTATACAGCGCGGTGACGATATTGGTTCCGTCGAGCCGCAGCTTTTGCGTTTCGCCGTCAAACATGGGATCCTTCGGGCGGTCGGCGTCGGTTTGCGGGTCGGCGGGCAACGCGGGCGGCGCTTCGTTTTCGGCTTGGTCGCCGGTCGCGTCGTCCGGTTTGCGGTCGGGCTGCATCTGCATACTCAGCGGCCGCAGCACCTGGTGCATGGTGCGCTGCAGATCGTTGTACTGGCTGTGCCAGGTCACAACGCTGAGCGTGACGAAAATCACGCAAAGGATGAACGACACGAACAGCATGTTAAATTGGATAAACCGTCTGCGAAAGCGTTTCATGCCTCCACCTCCAGCCGGTAGCCGAGCTTCTGGATATTTTTCAGCGTGACGGTGGATTTGAGATAGCGCAGCTTTTTGCGCAAAAAGGAGATGTATACCTCCACATTGTTGTCGCTCACATCCGATTCCGCGCCCCAGACCTTGTTGATCATCATCTCTTTCGTGATGGTCATGGTCGGGTTATAGAAAAACAGCTTGAGTACCTCAAACTCCTTTTTGCTGAGCTGGACGTCGTTGCCGCCGCAGGTCAGGTTCATGGCTTTGACGTCGAGCGTCAGATCGCCGAACGATACGGTGTCTACCACCACCGTGCCGCCGGTGCGCCGCGTCAGCGCACCCACGCGGGCGAGCAGCTCCTCGGTGTCGAAGGGTTTGGTCATATAGTCGTCCGCGCCGCGGTTGAGGCCGTTGACCTTGTCGCGGATTGTGGTGCGCGCGGTGAGCATGAGTATGGGCGTATTCACATTGTCCTTGCGCAAAATGCGCACCACCTCGAATCCGTCGAGCTTCGGCAGCATCACGTCGAGGATGATCAGATCATAGTCGAAGCCCGTGGCGTAATCGACGGCGGACAGCCCGTCGTGGACCGCGTCCACCAGATAGCCCTGCTGTTCCAAAATGCGTTTGACCGCGCGTGCGAGCGAAAGCTCGTCTTCTACCAATAAAATATTCATCGTTGCCCCTCCTTTGAGGTTTTTTTCATTATATCACAATTGTACGCCTGCTGCTGAAAAAAATCTGAAAAAATTTTCGGTTTTTACAAAAGCCGGTTTTCAGCCCGGCGGCTATCATAGAGGGCAGAACACGGATATCCGCAAAAAACCAAAAGGAGGTTTCCCTATGAAACACACATGGATGAAAAAAGGCGCAGCTCTTTGCTTGGCGCTGACTTTGCTCGGCGGCACCGCGACGGCGGTTTTCGCCGCACAGGACGCCACGGCCGCGCAAACGACCGCATCCGCCGAAGCGGACACAACCAAACGCCACAAAACGCCGCCGACGAACGCCGACGGCACCAAGAAAACACCGCCGACGAACGCCGACGGCACGAAAAAGACGCCGCCGGACAAAGCCGCAAACGCGCAGACGGACGACGGCACGACCACCCAAAAAGAAAAGAAGCAAAAAAGCGACGCTGCCGCCGCACAAGCGGACGCGACCACTGCCGCAAGCGGCAGCGCCGACACGACTGCCGCGGCGCAGCAGGACGAAACGAAGCAGCACAAGCAGAAAGCCGCCGATGCGTCCGCCGCGCAAACGGAAGACACGACCGGCGACGCAGCGCAAAACGCGCCCGCGGCCGAGCCGCCGCAGACGCCGCCGGATGATGCAGTGCAACCGCCCGAAACGCCTCCGGACGACGCACAAACGCCGCCCGACCAACCGCCGGCAAACACACCCGGCCGGCCGGCGGAAGGGGAGACGCCAAGCAATCGCACGCTGTCGGGTGTGTGGTATCTGATCGCGGGCGTCTGCGCTGTTGTGGCTGCCGGCGCGGGGATCTATCTGATCCGGCACAGAAAGAAGTAACCCGAAAAGGGCGGGTGCGGGCAAACCGCACCCGCTTTTGTGCTGTGTGCATGGTTGACAGAACGGCTGCGACCGGGTTCAAACCTCACCCGTCACGCGCCCACACGATTCGCGGCAAAGCAACCGGCGAAACGCCGACGCTACGGGCTGTCCTTGCCCTCCCCGCTGCGACGGTACGGCGCAGCGGGGAGGTTGCGGGTGTCCAGTGGACACCTCGCGAAGCGAAGCAACGACCGAGGCGGAGCCGAGAATGGCAGTGCGCACCGCGCACTGACGGGAGAGGTTTGAACCCCTCCGCAGCGCACCGTTCACGGCAAAGGTCACCGCCGGCGACCCGCAACCCGCGGGCGGCTGCATCGTTCAACTTGCAGACTCAAAGTCGGCCACGGGCCGACCGCTACAGGTTTATCCTTGCCCTCCCCGAAGGCGGGGCGCGGGTCTCCGGTGGAGACCTCAAAAGGCGCAGCCTTTTGAAGCGCCGACCGAGCCGGCAGGCGAGACAGGTGGCACGCGCCCACACGATTTGCGGTTAGGCGATCGAGTTCCATGCGCGTGACGGGTGAGGTTTGAACGCACAGTTCATTGATCTCTGACGGCTGCGGACGAGTCCTACCCGCCGCACACAATCCCTGCAACCGCAAATCAAAACCGCCGCTCCGTTGGAAGCGGCGGTCTTTTTGTATCACGAAAACCACGCGATAGTCGCGTGGTTCCAAAAAGCTTAAGCGAAGAGAAAAACAAAAGAACTCCTTTTGCGATATAATAAGGTGCGGTCTGCCAACTGCACAAAAGAGCAAAAGGAGGACATTCAGATGGGGCTGAATGACATACATAGTTTATCACATACAAAGTGGAATTGCAAATATCATATAGTGTTTGCGCCAAAATACCGAAGGAAAGTGTTTTACCAAAACAAGAAGGTAGAGGTAGGAAAAATATTGAGGCAGTTATGTGACTGGAAAGGCGTGAACATAATTGAAGCAGAAGTATGCCCGGATCATATTCATATGTTAGTAGAGATACCACCAAAGATTTCAGTGTCAAGCTTTATGGGGTATCTGAAAGGAAAAAGTAGCACAATGCTATATGAGCAATTCGGCGAACTGAAATATAAGTATAGAAGCCGAGAATTCTGGTGCAAAGGATATTATGTGGATACAGTAGGGAAAAACACAAGCCGAATTGCGGAATACATAAAGAATCAGTTAAAAGAAGATGAACTGGGCGAGTAACTTACAATGACAGGGATGGGTCCATATAAGAGCAAACGGTAAAAAGTAAATACGCGGTTGGCAGATCGTTTACACGTTTACGTGTCCCGCGAGGAACAGAGGGCTATGCCCGCATGAGAAAAACCACCCGCTTGTGAACTGACCCCAAAAAGTTGGACAAAGTTTAAATAGGAACTTTGTTAAAACTGAATATTAAGCAGCTAAAATGGCTTGAGATCTGTGTTGAGCAGGTG
>CACWJV010000130.1 GCA_902761265.1 Oscillospiraceae bacterium
CTCGAACAGGTGCAGGCCGGCGGCATCCTGACGGAATTTGACAAGCTGATCGACCGCCAGCTCGAACGCGCGGCTGTGACGAGCATCACGGGCTTCGCCAAGATCTATACCGGCGCGTCCAAGGCGCTGTCGATGTAAGGAGGCGCCTATGGACGCAACGCAGGTGCTGGCTGTTTTGCGAGGGATCCGTTTGTTTGACGAGATCCCGGAACAGGTTTTGCTGCTCGAAAGCGTCCGTGCGCTCGGCGAAGTCAAAGAACAACTGCGTGACGGCGCGGACGAAAGCGATCCGCGCGTTGCGCAGACCGCCGCCGCACTGGCGCGCTACCGGCTGTTTTGCAATATGCTGGAGGGCGGCGACCGGTTTTCCAGCTACAAGGCCGGCGATATCACGATTGCCCGCGATCTCAAGGCGGAGTTTGCATTGGAACGGCAGCTGCGGCAGCAGGCGCTGCTGGACGCTGTGCCGATTTTAAAGGACGGAGGGTTTTTCGTTGCGGTACAGTAAAAATATCACGCTGCCCTTTTTCAAAAAATTCGGACGCACCATGACCTATACCGACCCGAGCGGCAGCTATGACTTCCGGGCGTTTTTGCAGCCGCTGCGCTACAAAAACAAGATGTATCTGAGCGGCACGCTGACCGAGATCGGCTACGACACGCTGCGCAAGTTTGTGCTGATTTGCCCGGTGTCGGTCAATATTCCGGCTGTGGACGGCACACGCGCCACGCTGGAGTTTGACGGCGATTCGTTTTGCGTGGATCATTGCGAAAAGGTCTTTTTCGGCGAAACGCCGCTGTATTATTGGGCGATTGTGCACCAGAACAACGATTGGAGGGTGTCCGTATGACGACTGCAAACCTCGTGCGCCAGATCGTGACGATGATCAACGAGCAGGTGCTCGACGACCTCGACACCGTGGAGGCGGTGCTCTCGTTTGACGACCGCACCGTGCCGCAGCCGCTGACCAAGATTTATTTCGCCTTTCTGATCGGTCAGGACACCGTGTCGCTGTTGGACGACAGCACACAGTATGCCTGCCAGATGACGGATCTGACGATCTCCATGAACTGCTATGCGCCGCCGGGCGAAAACGCGATCGACATCGCCGCCCACGCGGAGGCTGTTTTGGGCAAGGTCAACGAAAACTATGCGGGGCTGATGTCGGGCTATGAGATCGGCACCGCCGCGATCGACGACTATCTCAAGGCGCTCAAGGTGCCGTGCAGGATGTTTTTCAAATTTGAGCAGTGCCCGGCATTTCAGATCAGCGATTCCGTGATATTGCCGTTTGCCGATTTTCTGTGCAAGACGCACGTGATGGACAAAACGGTGCATCTGTCGGCGGCCGAGCGCGAACAGCTTGACACACCCTTTGCCGCCGGCACGTACGTCGGGCTCGGCGCATACAATCCCGTGACGGTGGCGCTGGCGTTCACCCCGCGCGCGGTGCTGATTTTTCCGGTAAACGATGCGCCGTTTTCGCTCGACACGGCGCACAACACCTTTCTTTGCCGCACCGCCGTGGCGGCGGCGGGCGTCAGCGACAGCCTTGTCACGCTGCAAAGCGGCGGCTTTCGGGTCAGCCAGCCCGAAACGATTCCCTTTGACAGTTCCATCCGTTCGCTCAACGAACAAAACCGGACGTACGGCTACGTCGCGTTCCGGTAACAACAAAAGCGCCCGCAAGGGCGCTTTTGTTGTTAAATTCGGAATTCGGAATGCGGAATTCGGAATTGCGGTCGCGGGTCAACCGCGCAACAATCTGAAACCCTTAGCCGCGACGGAAACGATCTGCTGCCGGAACCGGGTAAATTGTATCCGCTGTGCGGTTCTCGATCTGAAACAGATCATCCGCCAACGAACCGATTTGCAATCTTTGGTAATCAAGGTACAGCTTTGCCTATGCGTTTTGACGCATCGCCGCAGGCGGCGTCCCATCATTCCGAATTCCGAATTCCGAATTCCGAATTGAAAAAGCCGCCCGCAGGCGGCTTTTTTATCACGGCAGGTCGTCGGTGTTTTCGAGGTTGTGCCACACGCCCTGGACGTCGTCGTTGTCCTCCATCATCTCGAGCAGGCGGCCCATCATTTTGAGGTCCTCCTCGTCGGTGAGCTTGACCGTGGTGGACGGCACATATTCCACCTCGGCGGACACGAATTTGTAGCCCTTGGCGCTCAGATCGTCGCGCACGCCGCCCAGATCGTTGGGCTCGGTGCGGATGATGTAGACGTCTTCGTCGTTGATGAAATCCACGGCGCCGGCTTCCAGCGCGTCTTCCATCAGCTTGTCCTCGTCCATATCCTCGGCGTCGATCACGATTTCACCGTAGCGGGTGAACAAAAACGACACGCAGCCGCTTTGGCCCATGTTGCCCTTGTTCTTGTCAAAGTAGTGGCGCATTTCGCCGGCGGTGCGGTTGCGGTTGTCGGTCAGCGTTTCCACGATCACGGCGATGCCGGAGGGGCCGTAGCCTTCATAGACGATCTCTTCGTAGTGGGCGCTGTTGCCTTCGCCCGAGGCCTTTTTGATGATACGCTCAATATTGTCGTTCGGCACGTTGTTGGCCTTCGCTTTCGCGATGACGTCCTTGAGCTTGGAGTTGGACGCCGGATCCGGGCCGCCTTCGCGGACAGCGATGGCGATTTCGCGGCCGATTTTGGTAAAGACCTTGGCGCGCGCGTTGTCGGTCTTTTCTTTTTTGCGTTTGATGGTACTCCATTTGGAATGTCCAGACATTGTTTCACCAGTCCTTAATATCATAGATTAACATCTCTACTTTACCATGAAACAGCCGATTTGTCAAGGGAGGGCGCCGGGGGATTTCCGGACGGTTACGGTTGACATTTTATGAACATTGTGTTAAAATTAAGTTAAGAAAAATACGAAAGGAGCATCCCTATGAAAAAACGAATCCTGGCACTGGCACTTTCCCTGGTTTTATTGCTTTCCCTTGTCCCGTTCGCCCTGGCGGCGGACACTGCCGAACGTGAACTGTGGCTGCATCTTGACAGCCGTCTGCTGCGCTACGGCTATGTGATGGCGGACGACGAAAACGAGATCGCGGTCGGCGATGTGCTTTTGGTCCATTTTCAGGACACTGCGCCCGCAACGCTCTATTGCAACGGAGAAGCCGTCTATGAATTTCCGGCGGCCGACGGCGAATACCACTATTGCAACATCCCGGCAACAAAGACCGGCACGCTCGAGCTTTCGCTCAAACAGGGCGACAGCGAGGTGATGCACCGCACGATCACTGTGATCGCGTCAAAGGACATGTATCCGAAGGTTGTCAAACGTGCGTTTTCCGCTTTCTTCTCCTATCGGCCCGATCCGTTTTTGACAAGCATGACGCCCGAAGAGATCAAAGACGCCGCCAATCACGGCTTCCCATTCGGCCATCCGTTTTTGCCGCTCGCGTCAATCGCCCTGCAGTTTATCAACCTGTTCAGCGCGATCTTCTCGTTCGTGCGCATCGCGCGGTAGTTTTTGCCGCCCGGTACTTTCAAAATCTCTGTAAGAAAAAAAGGAGCCGCTCTGATGAAAAATCGTATTTTAGCCTTGGCACTATCCCTTGTTTTGCTGCTTTCCGCCGTCCCGTTTGTCGCTGCGGCGGCGGACGGCGTTGTGACGGACTGTTTCAAGCTGTCGCTTGACAACCGCAGCTATGTTGTACTGACGCTTGCCGCGCGCTATCTTGCGCCGACAGATGATTGCACGATCACACTGCGTTATCTGGAAAGCAGCGAAGAGCCGCAGAACACCGTTGAGGTTGTTGCAGACGCCGCCGTTCTGGACGTTCGCCAAATCGCCTTTGAAGAAAACGGCGTCGCCGGTACGCGGCTGCAGTGCTATGTGCCGGTTGACCGCCCGAATCTGATCCGCGCGGTGGAAATTGAAGCCGGCAGCTTTGTGTGCGCGGATCTGACTGTGAATCCGCAGACGACGCTCGGCGAACCGCTGTTGCTGCAAACAAGCGATGTGGTGAAACGCTTCAGCCGCGTGATGCAGGCGGATGCGTGGCTGTCCGATCCGATCGGGGTCGGCGAGGGCGACAGAATCTATCTGAGCCGTTCGCTGCCGGTGCCTGTTTGTGTGCTGCTGGACGGACAGCAGGTGGCGTCCCTTGCCGCCAACGCGGCGGCCGGAACCGATTTTACGGTGAAGGGTAAGGGCAGCCATACGCTCGAGCTGCGTGTGATGGATCGGGCGCTCAGCCAACAGACCTTTACCGTTGTGTCGCAGTCGCAGGTGTACCGCAATCAGTTGCATCTCGCATGGGAGGATGTGGCCGGTATGATGCTGTTGCCGCTGGCCGCGCCGATTGCAACCATTATTGCGCCGCCGGCCGGCATTGCGGCTGTGTTGGCGCCGCTGCTTGCCGGGGATTCGTTCGGCGAATTTTTCCGGGCGCTGTTCCGTGTGTTCAATCTGATGAAAAAGTGAGGAAATGTGCAGATATTTTCCGCAAAACCCTTGATATTTGCTTAAAAAGGTGGTACAATACCGATAATCCGTAATGTAAACCGTTGAGTGGGCTTGCAAAAGCCCGCTCCTTCTTTTTGAAAGGGGAAGATCTATGGCAAAAGGCGGCAACACCGTCGCCGCAGTGCGCGCGCTGGCGCAGCCTGTGGCAGCGTCGCTCGGTCTGCAGTTGTGGGACGTGCGGTTTCTCAAAGAGGGCGCAAGCTGGTATTTGCGCATTTTCATCGACAAGCCCGGCGGCGTTTCGATCGACGACTGTGTGGACATGACCCACGCGCTGAATCCCGTTTTGGACGAGGCGGACCCGATCGAGCAAGCCTACTGTCTGGAGGTCAGCTCCCCGGGCATCGAGCGCGAGTTGACGCGCGACGAGCATTTTGAAGCGTTTCGCGGCGCAAAGATCAAGGTGCGCACGATTCGACCGGTTGACGGGGCGCGCGATTTTTCCGGCACGCTCGAGGATTTTGACGACGGTCAGATCACCTTGCGCACGCCGGACGGCGCAGGCATCAGTTTTCAGAAAAAAGAGGTTTCCTGGGTGAAGCTCGACGATTTCGAAGGCTTCGGCGATTGAGACCTCCTGCGATACAGAAAGGATTGATTTGGAAAATGAGCAAGGAATTTATCAACAAGGAGTTTTTTGACGCGCTCAAAGCATTGGTGGAAGAAAAAGGCATCCCCGCCGATTATATGTTTGAAAAGATCCAGGCGGCGATCATTTCCGCCACGCGCAACCAGTTCGGCAACCGCGAAAACGTGGTTTGCGACATCAACCCCGACGAACAGTCCATGCGCGTGTATGTGCGCATCCCCGTGATGGAGGAGGACGAGATCGAGGAGCCCGACGCCGAATGGACGGTAGAGCAGGCGGTGGCCCACGGCTTTGACAAAGCCAAGATCGGCGACGTGCTCGAATACAACCTCGACCCGATGAAGTTCGGCCGCATTGTTGCGCAGACCGCCAAAAGCGTGATCCGTCAGGGCATCCGCGAAGCCGAACGCGAAAAGGCGTCGCAGGAATTCCAAAGCCGCAACCAGGAGGCTGTGACCGCCACGGTCAAGGACGTCAACCCCGAAACGCTCGATTGCACGATCGAGATCGGCCACGCGTCGGCGTTTTTCCCGCGTGCCGACCAATTGCCCAACGACCACTTCCGTCCGGGTCAGCTCATCAAGGTCTACGTTGCGTCCATCACCGAAAACGGCGGCATCGGCTATGCCAACATCTCGCGCCGCCACCCGGGCTTTGTCAAGCGGTTGTTTGAAACCCAGGTGCCCGAAATTTACGACGGTGTGGTGGAGATCGTCTCCGTGTCGCGCGAAGCCGGCTCCCGCACCAAGATCGCTGTCAAATCCAACGACGAAAACGTCGATCCCGTCGGCGCGTGCATCGGCCCCAGAGGGCAGCGAGTCAACGATATCATCGAGATTCTTTGCGGCGAAAAAATCGACATCGTGCCGTTCAGCGACGATCCCGCCGCCTATATCTCCGCCGCGCTCGCGCCGGCGCAGGTGCTGGCTGTGGATGTGGATCCCGACGGCGCACGCACCTGCCGCGTGACCGTGCCCGACAACCAGCTTTCGCTCGCCATCGGCAACAAGGGCCAGAACGTTCGCCTTGCCGCCAAGCTGACCGGCTGGAAAATCGATATCAAACCGCTGTCGGCGATGCAGGCGGAATAAGGAGACAACACGATGCACACGAGAAAAGAACCCCAACGCAAATGCATGGGCTGCTCGGAAATGTTTCCAAAACGGACGCTCGTGCGCGTGGTCAAAACCAAAGTGTCCGACGATCCCGAAACGTATGAGATCACGCTGGATCTGACCGGCAAAAAAGCCGGCCGCGGCGCCTACGTTTGTAAAAACCCCGACTGTTTGCAAAAAGCACGCAAGGCGAAGCGGATCGAACGGGCGCTCGATTGCAAAATTCCCGACGACGTTTACGATAGAATGGAACGGGAGATGACCGCGGATGTCTGAGCAAAAGTTCCTCTCTTTGCTCGGCATGGCGCGCCGGGCCGGCCGGCTTTCGCTCGGCCACGACGCCGCCGAGGAAGCGATCGTCAAAAACAAAGCAAAACTTTGTCTGTGCTGTGCCGACGCGTCGGCGCGGCTGCAGCGCGAAATGCAGCA
>CACWJV010000131.1 GCA_902761265.1 Oscillospiraceae bacterium
CGATTACAGCGACTATGAGCCGCTGGTGGACCGCATGATCCAAAACAAGGAAAAGAACCTGATGTTCACCGGACCCAATATCCGCTACTGCTCGTCGTCAGGTTCCGTGGGCAAGCCGAAGATTTTGCCCAAAAGCGCCAACGACCTTTGGAAGATGCAGTGTATCGGTTTTTCCGTTTCGGTCTCCACAGCCGCCCATTGGCTCAAGAAGAACAAGGGCATCAAACTCCCGCCGCAGATGGGTCCGCTGGTGCTGATTTTGACCGGCCACAAACTCGAGGACGGCAAACGCTGCAACGGCGCCGGCCAGATCCCGCTGGATTATCTGCGTATGATTACGCCGTTTTTCTCCACCTCGCCCGTGTCGCTGCTCAAGCCCGAACACGAGGAGCTGCTTGACACCTCCTATCTGCAGCTTCGCTTTGCGCTGGAAAACGACAAGGTCAGCTATCTCGGCTCCATGGTCGTCACCCTGCTCACGCAGATGTTCGACTACCTCGAGGAACACTGGGAGATGCTGTGCGACGATATTGAAAAAGGCACGCTGAATCCGAGCGTCAAGATCACGCCGGAGCTGCGCAAGAAGTATGAAAAGAAATTCAAGCCCAACCCGGAACGCGCCGCGTTTTTGCGCAAAGAGTTTGAAAAAGGCTTCGATACCCCGATCGCGCCGCGCATCTGGCCGCGTCTGACCTGGGCCTACGGCATGATGGGTTCCAACCTTTCGCTGTATATCGACAAGCTGCGCCACTCCGTGGGCGATTTGCCGCTGCACAACTGCGGCTACGCCGCCGCGGAAGGCTATTTTGCAACGCCGGTGGAGCTGAACGTTTCCGACGCTGTACTGCTGCCCTGGTGCATCTTCTTTGAGTTCCTGCCGGTAGAGGAGGGGTCTGAAGAAACCGACACCACGCAAAAGCCGCTTTTGATCGACGAACTCGAAGTCGGCAAGAGCTATGAGATGATCGTGTCGAACTTCTCCGGTCTGTACCGCTACCGCACCTACGACGTGTACACCGTCACCAAAATGTACAACAACACGCCGCGCGTGGAGCTGCTCTACCGTCAAAACCTGAGCATGAACGTTGCCAACGAAAAGAGCAGCACCCAAATGGTCGACTTTGCCGCCAAGGAAAGCGCACGCAAGATGGGTTTGAACCTCACCGGCCACAGCTTTTGGCCCGATCTCGGTACAAAGCCGCCGCGCTATGTGATGCTTGCCGAAGTCAAAGACGGCGAAAACATGAGCGAAGAGGACCGCCAGAAATTCATCGACGCGCTGGACGAAGAGCTGCACGGCGTCAACGAAAAATATGCGAAGTACCGCCGCTGGGGGATGCTGAACCGTCCCGAGGTGCTGATCCTCAAAGACAAGACCTATTGGGACTACCGCGAATCGCTGCGCCAGAAGGGCGTGGTGCTCAACCAGATCAAGCCCGTCACCGTGGTCAACTCCCGCGAGCGCGAAGAATTTTTCTTCTCCCATGTCGTCACCGACAGCGAAGTCGTCTCCCGCGTGCTGGACGCGCAGACGGAAGCCGCCGAATAACAAGAACAAGCATGCCCGTGCACCGTTTGTGCGCGGGCTTTTTCTTGCAACGCTTGCAATTCAGCCGGAATGCGGTATAATAAGAGAGATACATTCTTTGAAAGGGAGATGACTATGGCGGATACGATCAAACAGGAGGATTACAGCGAACCGCGCTGTCTGCTTTGCGAAACCGATCCACAGTCGCAGGAGGCCGCGATCACACGCATCCCGACCGGACGCGTGATTGAAAAGCTGGATGTTTATCTCGGCAAAAACGACTATGACGCCGCCGAACGGCATCTGCGCCATTGGGCGCAGGAAGCGAAGGAGGGCGGCGACACACGCGGACTGTATACCGTATACAACGAACTGATGGGGCTTTGCCGCAAGCTGGGCAAAGAAGCGGAGGCGATGGACTTTGCCGAACAGACGGTGCAGCTTGTGCACGAACTCGGCATGGATCAAAACGTCACCGGCGCCACGGCGTTTCTCAACGCCGGCACAGTTTACAAGGCGTTTGGCAAAGCGGCCGAAGGGTTCCACTATTTTGAAGAAGCAAAGGCGATCTATGAAGCGCAGCTCGACCCGGACGACAACCGGCTGGCGGGGCTGTACAACAACATGGCGCTCTCGCTCGTCGATCTCGGCAGATACGACGAAGCCGAGACGCTGTATCAAAAGGCCTTTGCCATCATGGACGCGGACGACGACGGGATGGCCGACGCGGCGATCACGCTGCTGAATCTGGCCAACCTCGTGGAAGCACGCGACGGATTGCTGGACGGCAACGAGCAGATTCTCGGATACCTCGACCGTGCGCTCGCGCTGCTGCACGACCCGAAGCTCAAGCACGACGGCTACTATGCGTTTGTGTGCGAAAAATGCGCGCCGACGTTTGGCTATTACGGCTATTTTGCCGACAAACAGGAACTGGAAGAAACGGCACGGAGGATCTATGAAGGGACTTGAACTTTCCAAAGCGTTTTATGAACAATACGGCAAACCGATGCTGCACGATCAGTTTGCCGCCTATGAGGAGCTGATCGCTATCGCGTTGTGCGGCAGCGGTTCGGAGTGCTTCGGCTATGACGACGACGTTTCCACCGACCACGATTTTGAGCCGGGCTTCTGTCTGTTTTTGCCGGGAGAGGATGTGATCGACCGGCGCACGGCGTTTTTGCTCGAGCGTGCCTATGCCAAGCTGCCGCGGGAGTTTGAGGGCTTCCGGCGCAGTCTGATGAACCCGGTCGGCGGCAACCGCCACGGTGTGATGCGCATGGACGACTTCTTTTTGCAAAAGGTCGGCGCGGCGGACGGTGTACTTTCCGCAGAACAGTGGCTGACGATCCCGGAGTTTTATCTCGGCGAAGCGACCAACGGCGCCGTTTTCCGCGACGACTGCGGCGCGTTCAGCGCCATCCGGGAAAAGCTGTCGGTAATGCCCGAGGACATCCGCCGCAAAAAGCTCGCGGGCGAGCTGCTGACGATGGCGCAGAGCGGACAGTATAACTACAACCGCTGCCTTCGGCACGGCGAAACCGGTGCGGCGCAACTGGCGGCGGTAGAATTTGTCAAAGCCACAATCCACACGGTGTTTTTGCTGAACAAAACCTATATGCCCTATTACAAATGGCAGTTCCGCGCGCTGCGTGTGCTGCCGGTTTTGGCGAGCCTTGCCGATCCGCTGGAATTTTTGCTTACGACCGAAAACGGCGAAGAGCTGCGCGAAACAAAGTATGGCATCATGGAGGACATCGCCGGCATGGTGATCGAAGCGCTGCAAACGCAGGCGCTGACGAAGGCGATCTGCGGCGATCTGGAAAAACACGCGTATTCCGTCAACGACACCATCGCGGACGCGGCGGTACGCAATCTGCATATTTTGGCAGGCGTATAAGCCGCTTTGTAAAGCAAGGACCTCGAAGCCGGTTGCAGCTTCGAGGTCCCTGTTGTTTTATTTTTATTCTGCGGGCACTTGTTCTTTTGCCTGTTCCAGCGCGTCGGCCTTTGCCATAATCTCATCCAGATGCGCATACATATCACGTTGGGAAAGCAGCTTTTCCGCGTCGAGTACCGGCTTTGCCGCGCGGGCAAAAAACGCGTGGCGATCCATCTCCGTTTTGGCGTCGGCGCGGGCCTGTTTGCGCTGTTGTCCGGTTTCTTTGATCTGCCGGCGCAGCGTTTTTTGCTGTGTGCGGTCCTTCGCTTTTTGGGCGGCGCGCAGCGCGGCATACTGCGCTTTCAACCGATCGTCGCAGGCGTCCTCCGCGGCAAAGTATCCCTCCAGCACGGCGAAGTCCGGCTGGACGAACGGCTGTTTGCCGGCAAAGTATTTGTGATACGCCTTGCGGGCGCTGCGCAATGTGCGCGCCTGTTCCACGCAAAGAGAACGCAGTTCTTTTTCTGTCTTTGTTCGTTTCGGCATCGCCTTTGCTTCCAGCATCTGTGCGCGGACCGTCTGCGGATCGAGCGCCGCCACACCGGAAAGCCCCTTTGCCGCCATCTGTGCGCTTTGCGAAAGCCGGCGGCGCATCTCGTCGGTATCGAACTTGTCGAGCTCGGCGCAGACGAATTTGCCGATCTCGATCTCTTCGTTGAACTCCTTGTCCCGTTTATATGCCGCCTTCGCTTCTTTGCGGGCGGCTTTGTCTTTTTCGCTGCGATACGCCTTGCGCGAGAGCGGTTTTTCTTCGGCTTCAGCGTGTGCGCGGGCGGATCGGATGATTGCGGCCGCTTCGCACAGTGCGTCGTCCTGCATCAGACCGTTGTGATAATCCTCAAACATGGCGCGGATCTTGAGCACGCGGATCACGCTCTTTTGTTTGCGCTCGGAAAAATCGTACCAGAAATACGGAATTACATTGAGCAGTGCGCCGAACGCGGAAAACAAAATCAGCACATGCAGCAGCCGCAGCAGCACGTCCGGATCGTAGAGCGCGGAGTTGGCGTTGATATAGTTGTTCTGTCCGCTGGCAAGCTGCTCTTGCAAAATTGCGCCGACCGTTTTGCCGTCGCCGAGCAGCCGCGACAAAATCGCCGGGTTGCTCGTAACGCGCGCGGCGTTTTCGGCGGTCAGGCCGCCCTTTTCATAGATCATCGGCAAAATGGAGGACGTGCTCAAAGTAATCACGATACCGATCGTACCCACTGCCGAGAACATGCCGTCGATCCGCTCGCCGGTGATATACTGCTGATAGTCGCGGATATCCGCCTGTACCGCCGGGTTGAGGATCAAAAAGAACGAACCGACAAACGCGTTCATATACAGACACCCGAGCACCAGCCAGATCGTCATGCCGTCGATCTGCCGTGTGGCGGGCAGCATGAGCAGGATGAACAGAATATTGAACAGATTCGTGACAATCAGCACCGCCTTTTTGCCCCATTTGCGGATGGCAAAGGGCGTGATCAGCATCCCCCACAGCGACGCGTTGCCGTAGATCGTAACGATGATACCGTAAAGATTGCCCGAACAGGCGCCGCCGTAGTTATACAGCCAGTAGAGGATATTGGTATAGGCGGTTTCCAAAAAGCCGATCCAGCCGGCGAGCGAGATGATCCAAAAGTATTTGTTCTTTGCAACGGCGCGCAGAGCGTCGGTAAACTTGATTTGCACCACATGGGTGCGGGCCTGTACGATTTTTTCCTGCGTGTTGCTGTAAACGACGATGCACAGCAGCAGACCGACGACAGACAAAATCGGATACAGCAGCCGGTAGACGCGGATGTCCGTCGCGTTGGAATGAAAGATATTTGACGCGACCAGCGGCGTGACAAGATTGACGATGGACGGCGCCATCGAATAGACCACGCTTTTGATCGACGCCACATCGGAGCGCTCCTGGGAGTCGGGCGAAAGCACATGGATCAGATTCTCATACGCGTCATAGAAGAAATAATAGAAAAAGTGCAAAAACAAATTGATGATCAAAATCACTGCGCATTTGAGCACATAGGCCGTCGGCTTGCCAAACAGCGTGCCGGTCGGGAACCATTGTTCAAACAGATTGTACGGGAACCAGACCATCGCCACGCAAAGCAGCGCCGTCGGAATGCCCATCGTCAAAATATACGGGCGGTACTTGCCTGCTTTGTTGCGCGTGTTGTCGATAATGTCCGCGCGCAGTCCGGTCATCGGGATGCTGGCGACCACGGCGATCACATACATAATATACAGGTCGGTCGGCGCCACACCCAGCGTGCTCATCACCAGTGTGTTGCCGGTGCCGAGAATACACGCCATGCCGAGGCACATCACAAAATACGCGCCGATGCCGCCGCCCGCATAGGCGGCGATTTCACGAAACGGCATATACCGTCCCGGCACCGGGTGGCCCCAGTAGGTCTTTACCTTTTTGAGCAGTGCGCCCGCCTGCTGCAGTTTTTGTTGCATCGTCTTCTCCCCTTCCTCGTGTTCCGTTTCATTATAGCACAGCTTTTTCCGCTTTTAAAGACCTATTGCAAAAAACAAAAAGTTTTGTGAACAAGGCGCATGCGGCTGTTGCATTTTTGTCACAATGCTGTGCTTTCCCCCTATATTTCGGGCAAAATCAACAGATTTGCCCGCGTTTTTTCTATCTTCCCGCCCGAAAAAAGGCATTGACATTTACAACAAAAACAGGTATCATAAAACTGTATCAGAGGCTGTACTTTCAAGTGCGGCACAGGCAACCCATCAAGGAGGTTATTTTATGAAACACATGAAGAAAACCATCGCTCTGTTTCTGGCAGTGCTGATGACGCTGTCGGTCTTCTCCGTGATCGGCTTTGCGGAAGGCGATACGGTGACCGTCACTTTTTATGACCGCACCCAAAGTGCGGCATCGCAATCGCAAGTCATCCCCGGTGAAAAGTTTACGCAGAAGATTCCCGTTGGTTCAAACGCGGTTGATCCGTTTGCCGGCTTGACCAAAGAAGAGATCCGTGCAAAGCTGAAGTTTCCGGAAGAAGACGAAGCCATGCGGGGATCTCACCAGACCTGGAGCTTCTATGCCTGGGATCAGAGCCTTGAAAACATAACGAAGGATACAAACATTTTCCCGATGTTCAAACCGACCGGCAAACTGTTTGAAATCAGATATC
>CACWJV010000132.1 GCA_902761265.1 Oscillospiraceae bacterium
TATCGCTCCCTTCCAGTCGTTGTCCGTCTGTGTCAAAGGTCTGTTTCAGTTTCAGCTCCACCGGCAAAAACGTCAACACCAGCGCCGCGGTCTGCCCAAGGCAGGCGCAAAGCCCGAACAGCGCGATCGTTTGCAGCGGCCGCCCGAGCAGCAGCAAAAACGCGAGCAGCGTCAAAAGGCCGAGCGCAACGCCCATCCGCCGCCAGAGCCGTCCGCAATACAGATGGGCAAACAGCCACGTTTCGGCGTTTTGCATCGAGCGCGCCGTGCGGTAGCCGTAGATGCGGCTGATCTCCTGCGGCGGCTTTTTTTCCATCAGCACCCCGAACACAACCAGCACCGCCGGCACCTGCAGCGCGAAGGCGAGCATAAAAAGCCAAAATCCCATACGCCCCCTCCTTTACAGCAGCTCGGCGAGCTTTTGCAAAAACGCCTCTTCGCCGAAGGTGTTGATTTTCCAAAACAGCGCCTGACTGCCGCCCGATGTGACAGCCGTCACATGGACGCAGCCGTTTTTCTCGCTGACAACCAGCGTCATCGTCAGCCGGTTGCCGCCCATGTAGCTGTAGCGTTCGAACACGCGCACCGCCGCGCGGCCGTCATGGAACGCGTAGTCCGCCCCGTCTTCGAGCGTGGCGCTCACGCTGCCCGAAAGAATGCCGTTTGTCAGCCGGCCCAGTACCTCGTCAAAGCTGCCGCTGACGTCACGATCCAGTTTTGCCATGATGTTTTCTCTCCTTTTTTGAGGTACGGACACGGGGCAGGTTCCTTTGCGCCGTTTCCTGTGCCCGCGGGTTGGGGGTTACGTTTTGTTTTGCGCGGGCGACCACACAGGGTCGCCCCTACACGACATCATCCAATCGCAGTTGCGATGCTGTCAATTGCCGGAACCTATGACATTGTCGCCATCGACTTACTTGCCGCTTTCGCCGGCGAGATCACCGAAATCGACCAGCGTTCCGGCATTTCCGCTGACCTTTGGCAGCACGCCGTCCCATTTCTCTATTTTTTTGTTTTCGATGATCTGATCGGTCAGCGACTGGCTGATCTTGCGGTTGGCCTCGGCTTCGCCCTCGGCGCGGATCTTCATCGCCTCGGCCTCGGCTTTGGACGTCGGTCACATACAGCCCGATGTCGTTGAGCTTTTCATTCAGACCGCTGACCAGCCCGTCCGAGATCAGGCTGCGGTTGGTTACGCTCTCTTCGGCGGTATAGGTCGCGGTGATCGCTTTGAGTACCTCGTTGACCGCCGGGATCACCAAAACCGTCTCGTAATCGGCGCCGATGTTTTTATAGATCGAATAGCTTTTCGCGGTGTCCACGCGGTAGTTGATGGCGAGGACGGTGTTCACGCTTTGCAAATCCTTCGAAAACGCTTCGGTGTTGACCTCCAGCTTGCGGATGCGGTTGTCGATTTTGACCACCTGCTGGATAAACGGGATCTTGGCATGAATCCCCTCCTGCAACACACCCTCCTTGACCTTGCCGAGTGTGACGACCACGCCGGTATGGCCGGCGTCCACGATGGTGAATGTGCCGCCCAGCAAGGCGACCGCCAGCAGCACGACGATCACGGCGGCGATGAGCGCGTTCCTCTTTTTTGCGGTAAATACTTTGTTATTCATAGTACACGGTCTCCTTTCGTTCGTGTCGATGTGATTATATCACAAGTTCACGTGACTGTCAATAGTGTTCTAAAAAATATTTTTTTCACCGCGTTGTCCGGCAGGAAATTAGATTTCATTAGAAGTTTCCGCGCCGCATTGACCCGTAGCGCGCAATATGATAGGATAAAAGAGAAAGGACGTGATACTATGAAAGCAATTGTTCACAATCTGCTCTTTAAACTGATCGCCGTCGTGCTGGCGGTGTCCAACCTGTTCGGCGCGTCCACCGCGTGGTTCCAGGCGGATCAAAGCAATTGGAAAACCAACGACACCTTTGTGTTCGTCCACGGTCTGTCCGGCTGGGGCAGCTATGACAGTGTATATAAGCTGATGCCCTACTGGGGGATGTTCGGCGGCGATCTGATAAAGTATCTCAACGACAAAGGCTTCCATGCCGTGTGCGCGTCCGTTTCACCCCGCGGCAGCGCGTGGGACCGTGCGTGCGAGCTGTATGCCGAGCTTGCCGGCACCCGGGTGGATTACGGCAAAGCCCACAGCGAACGCTGCGGCCACGAACGGTTTGGCAAAGATTACACCGGCCGCGCGCTGCTCAAATCGTTCGGCGACAACGATAAGATCCATCTGCTCGGCCACTCCTTCGGCGGCGCCACCGTGCGGCTGTTTGCGTCGATCATGGAGACCGGCAGCGCCGAAGAACAGGCCGCCACGCCCGAGAACGAACTATCCGATTACTTCAAGGGCGGCAAGGGCAGTTGGATCCGGTCGCTGACGTCGCTCGCCGCGCCCCACAACGGCACCACCGCCTATTGCGACGAGGAGGCCGCACAGCTCGTTGAGGAAGAATCGAAAACCACCAATCCCATCGAAGCGGGGCTGGAAAAGCTGATGGGCAGTTTTAACAGCCGGAAGTCAAACGACCGCATTTTGGAGGACTACGCCGATTACGATATGTATATCGACAACGCCCTCGCGCTCAACAAAACGATCATCACCTACCCCGGCACCTACTATTTCTCGTTTGCCTGCTCGTGTACCGAGCAGCAGCCCGACGGCACATGGACGCCCATTAACAGCAAGATGGAAATTTTGTTCCGCTCGTCGTCGCGCCTGCTCGGCAAATTCACCGGCACCACCAAGGGCGGCTATGTGATTGACGAAAGCTGGCTCGAAAACGACGGATTGGTCAACACCGTTTCGGCCAAAGCCCCGTTCGGCGCGCCGCAGCAGGATTACGACGCCAACAACGTACCGAAGGGCGTTTGGAACATTATGCCGATCTACTACGGCGACCATATGTCGCTGGAGGGCGGACTGTTCCACGTCAACGATATCAAGGACTTTTACGTGGAACATCTTTCGATGATCAATACGTTAAACTGAGGCAGCTTCGCTGCAGTTATGATTGCTGCGCAAGTGATGATTGCCGCAAGCGGCAAGTGATGAGACTGCTGCGCAGTCGTTATGGAGTTATGGAAAAACGATCGGCAGCCGTCAGGCGCCGATCTCATAACTGCGGCGCAGCCGCATCTAAACTGCAGCAACGCTGCATCTAAACTGTAAACTCTAAAAGACAGCTTCGGCTGTCTTTTTTCATTTACAAATGCCGCCGGCTGTGTTATAATAAAACGAAAAACTTCGGGAGATGATACCATGGACATAATCGAACGTCTGGCAGAAAGCCTCAAACAGAGTAAACACCTGTGCGTCTTTACCGGCGCGGGCATCAGCGTGCCGAGCGGGATCCCCGATTTCCGCTCCGCCCGGGGACTGTACAACAGCGACAGCGGCTACGGCTATCCGCCCGAACAGATCATTTCCCGCAGCTTCTTTGACGAAAAGCCGGAACTGTTCTATCAGTTTTATAAAGAGAAGATGCTCTTTCCGAACGCACAGCCGAACGACGCCCACCGCTTTTTTGCGTCGCTTGAAACCGAAGACCGCCACGTCGCTGTCGTAACGCAGAATATCGACGGACTGCATCAAGCGGCGGGCAGCACCGACGTATATGAGCTGCACGGCAGCGTGCACCGCAACAATTGTATGCACTGCGGCAAAGCGTATACGCTGGAGGAACTGGTCGCAATGCCCGGCGTGCCGCGGTGCGACAAATGCGGCGGCGTCATCAAACCGGACGTGGTGCTCTATGAAGAGCCGCTGGACGAAAATACAGTCTATGGCGCGGTCAACGCGATCCGGAAGTCCGACGTCATGGTCGTGGTCGGCACCTCGCTGGTCGTCTACCCTGCCGCGTCGTATCTACGGTACTTTTCCGGCAGCCATCTGGTTTTAATCAACAAGAGCGAAACGGCGTTTGACCGTTCCGCCGATCTCGCCATCAACGACGACGTGGTAAAAGTTGTCCATCAATTACAGCAATACGGAGTGTGAAACTATGAACGAATACCGCATCGAACACGATTCTATGGGCGAAATGAAAGTCCCGGCCGACCGCTATTGGGCGGCGCAAACCCAAAGAAGCTATCAAAATTTCAAGATCGGCACGGAGCGGATGCCCGAAGAGATCCTTCGCGCGTTCGGCATTCTCAAAAAGTGCGCGGCCAAAGCCAACGCCCGCTGCCGTCCGGAAAAGATGACGGACGAAAAATGCAACATGATCTGCCGCGCGGCGGACGAGGTGATTCGGGGCGAGCTTTCCGACCATTTTCCGCTCGTGGTCTGGCAAACCGGCAGCGGCACCCAAAGCAATATGAACGCCAACGAGGTGATTGCAAACCGCGGCAACGCCCTTGCCGGCAAGATTCTTTTGCACCCGAACGACGACGTCAATATGAGCCAAAGCTCCAACGACACCTTTCCCACCGCGATGCATATCGCAGCGGTGCTCAGCGTTGAGGACCGTCTGCTGCCCGAAATCGACGCTATGATCGACACATTGCGGCAGCTCGAAGAAGACAACCGCGGCGTCGTCAAAAGCGGCCGCACCCATCTTCAGGACGCGACGCCGATTGCCTTTTCCCAGGAGATTGCCGGCTGGCGCGGCGGGCTGGAAACGCCGCGCGAGATGCTCGTGTCCGCCCTGTCCTATTTGCGGCGGCTCGCCCTCGGCGGCACGGCTGTAGGCACCGGGCTCAACTGCCCGGCGGGCTTTGCCGAAACGGCGGCAAGCTTTATCAGCGAAGAGACCGGCAAAAGCTTTGTCAGCGAAGACAACAAGTTCCACGCGCTGACGAGCAAGGACGCGATGGTCTTTTCTCACGGCGCGCTCAAAGCGCTGGCGGCAAACCTTTGGAAATTTGCCAACGACGTGCGCCATCTGGCGAGCGGGCCGCGCTGCGGACTCGGCGAAATCACAATCCCTGAAAACGAGCCCGGCTCGTCGATTATGCCGGGCAAGGTCAACCCGACCCAATGCGAAGCGGTCACCATGGTTGCCGCGCAGGTCATCGGCAACGACGCCGCCGTCGGGGTTGCCGCGTCGCAGGGTAATTTTGAGCTGAACGTGTTCATGCCCGTCATCGCCTATAACTTTTTGCAGTCGTGCCGGCTGCTGTCGGACGCGCTGCGTTCGTTCCGCCTCAACTGTGTATGCGGCATCCGCGCCAACAAGGAGAAGATGCACGAAAATCTGCACCGCTCGCTGATGCTGGTCACAGCGCTCAATCCGTATATCGGCTACGAAAACGCCGCCAAAACCGCAAAGAAAGCCTACAAAGAAAACATCTCGCTCAAAGAGGCGTGCGTGGCGCTCGGCTTTTTGAGTGCAGAGCGGTTTGACGCGGTCTTTCATCCCGAAGAGATGATCTGAGGAGATTGCTATGGCAAACGACACCCCGGCGCTGCAAACGGTGGCGCCAAAAAAAGAACGCATCGTCTGGATTGACCAACTGCGCGGGATTGCATTTTATTTTGTGATCCTCGGGCACATGAACATCCCCGAGATGCTCAAATCGTGGATCTATTCGTTCCACATGCCGGTCTTCTTTTTCATCACCGGCTTCAACTACGATATCGACAAGATTGCCCAAACCGCACCGCTCGCCTATCTCAAAAAGCTGGGGGCGCGGCTGCTGGTGCCCTATGTATGGATGCAGCTATTGAGCTTTTGTCTGCGCTTTGTTGACCAGACGCTGCTTCAGCACAGGGAGGTACCCGTGGCGCTTTGGCTGCGCGGCATTCTGCGCGGCAACAGCCAGATTATCAAGGCGCCGTCCAATCCGCTGTATTTTTGCCTGCTGCTGTTTTGCGCCGAGCTGCTGCTGTATATCATCATCAAGCTCACGCACGGCAGACGCTTTTTGGTCTATGCGCTCACACTGTCCACGCTGCCGCTGTCGCTGCTGACCGAAACGCTGTGGCTGCGCTGGCACCTCAATGTGGCGCCGGCGTGCGCGTGCATGATTCTGTGCGGCGCGGCGCTCGGGCAGATGTATCGAAAAAAGAAGGCGCTGCTGCAATCGCTGCGGCTGTCGCAGACACTGCCGCTTTGCGCGGTTTTGTTCCTGTTCGGTGCGGCGGTATGGTATTTCAACGGCTACACCAGCGTACACGGCAACGTATGGGGCAAGGATTTCACCCTCGCCATGCTCGCGGCGCTGACAACAAGCACAGCGCTCGCGCTTTTGACGATGAAGCTGCCGAAGCTTGGCTGGCTGACGCTTGCCGGACAGAACACGCTGCTGTTCATGGGCTTCCACAAGCCGCTGGTGCTGATTGGTGAAGCGATGTTTCCGGCGTGGAAAACCTCCGCGCTGTTTCTGGTGCTGGGCTCTGTCGCCATCTATGCGCTGCTGCTGCCGGTGACGCTGTTGTTTCGCCGCTTTGCGCCGTTCGTCTGCGGCGCCGAAAGCGACTTTTCCGCCCTGCCGGTCAAAATCGGTCAGGCGGTGTGTCTGCTCGGCGCAACGTGCGTGCCGTTTTGGTACTTTGTCAACCATCTGAAGGGCGGCTTTCTGCGCTCGTCGCCGCCGGTTCTGGCGCTCGCCGTTGCGGGCTATCTGCTCGTTTGCGCCGCCGCGTACCGGGTCATGCGCCGCTTCGTCCGCTTTCCGTTTTTGCCGCAAAAAAAGGAGCCTGACGCATGAACGATCTCAATCAGCTCCCGGCGCTTTTGCTGCCGTGGTATGAAAAAAAGAAACGCGATCTGCCTTGGCGCAAAGACAAGGACCCCTATCACGTCTGGCTGTCGGAGATCATGCTCCAGCAGACGCGCGTAGAGGCCGTCGTCGGCTATTACCGCCGGTTTCTTTCTGCGCTGCCGACAATCCGGTCCCTTGCCGAAACGGACGAGGAGACGCTGCTCAAGCTTTGGGAAGGGCTCGGCTATTACAACCGCGCGCGCAATTTGCAAAAGGCGGCGCAGGTGATCGTGCAGCAGCACGGCGGCACGTTTCCGAAAACCTACGACGCCATCCGCGCATTGCCCGGCATCGGGCCCTATACCGCCGGCGCGATCGGCTCGATTTGCTTCGATCTGCCGACGCCTGCCGTAGACGGCAATGTGCTGCGCGTGTTCACCCGCTATTGCGAAGACGGCGCCAACATTGACAAGCAACCGACAAAAGCCGCCGTGGCGCAGGCGCTGCGCCCGGTCTACCGCTCGCCTAACTGCGGCGCGATGACCCAGGCGCTGATGGAGCTCGGGGCCACGGTCTGCGTCCCCAACGGCGCGCCGAAATGCGAATGCTGTCCGCTGAAAGCAAGCTGCAAAGCGAACCGAAACGCCACATGGATGTTCTATCCCGTGCGCGACGAAAAAAAGGCGCGCAAAACCGTTTTTAAAACGGTACTCATTCTCCAATGCGGTGATCGCTTCGCCATCCGCAAACGGCCGAAAACGGGGCTGCTTGCGTCGCTGTGGGAATTCCCGAACGCCGACGTTTTGCAAACGGAGCAATCGCTGCCTGACAAAGCCGCGCAGCACGCGCTGACGCTTGCCGCACAGCTCGGCGCACAGCCGACCGACCTGGTGCTGCAAACGGGCTACACGCACATTTTCACCCACGTGGAATGGCACATG
>CACWJV010000133.1 GCA_902761265.1 Oscillospiraceae bacterium
TGAAGAAATTGGTAATGCATATAAAATTATTACCGACGTAATCTCATGTTGGTACGATATAGATGAGAAAGCAGATAAATTATATCATAGGTTCCCAGAGGACTGTATTTGCCGTTATTAGATGGGCTGCTGTTATCCAGCGGTTCGGTCGGCGTTTTAATGTTGTTCTTCTGCCGATCCGTAAACGACGTCTCATAAAAATCATAGTTCAACCAGTCACGGATAGAGGATGTTGCGTAATCGTTGGCATAGACAGATGAACCGATGGCCTGCCAGTATTCACTATTCGCAAAGTATATCGTATTCTGATAAGCCTGAGAATCAATGATGCTTTCACACATGATATAGCCGGTAGACGGATCAAGCACACGCCACGTCAGCGGCTCATATTTGAAATAATAGACGTTGTTCGACGTATACCCGTTATCATCTTGAATTGAATAAGAAGCGTCGGAATGAAACTCTGTATAATAAGGACGATAAGCAGAAAACGTCACCGCGCGGTATTTTTCCATGCCGACAAAAAAATCCGCAAACTGCATATAGTCGCCCGGCTGCATATTGCCGTCGTAATATGAACCTGTTCCAGTGTAATAGTTATAGCTTTTCCATGTTGCTCCATTCGCAGCATTTTTCAACGATTCGGTTTCCTCAACTTTTGTTTGAGGGTACGTACCAAATTGGATACAATCCCCTACTTGATAATCAGTCTCATCTTCTGCAAACGCAAACGGCACACCGACACACAGCAGCACCGCCGCCATCAGCACAGCAAGCAGTCGTTTTGTTGTTTTCATTCGTATTCCTCCTTAAAGCAAAAATGCGTCCACGAGGGACGCACAAAAAATGCCGTCCCATTGTCGCCAAACAATAACCTTATCGGACACACCAAACAAGGATTAGGACGCACTTTTACATAGTGTGTCCTTATTTGATGTGTATAGGAATTCCAATGGATCCCGGTTATTGTTTGGCTCTTTCAATGTACCATATTTCACGGAAAAATGCAAGGGGGTAACGGAAAATCGAAACCGAATGATTGCGTAAACCTATTCTTGGCTTCCCCGAAGGCGGGGAAGCTGTCACGCGCCAACAAAGTCCATGACATAGGCAGTGCATAAAAAGCGCGTGACTGATGAGGTTTGAACGCGCGGTTTACAGATCGTTGACGGCGAGGTTCAAACCTCACCCGCCGTCGCGTTTTTAGACTTTTGCTATATAGGAAAACTCACGACGCGACGGCATTCTCGCCTGCCGTTCTCGGCTCCCGCCTCGGTCGTTGCTTCTGCGCTTCGCGCAGAGGTCGCCACCGGCGACCCGCACCCTCCCCGCCTTCGGGGAGGGCAAGGCAGGTCCTTCCCTTCGCGGCGCGTTTTCTTCCCTTGCCGACCCCTTCCGTCAGCCCTTTGGGCTGACACCTTTCCCAAAGGGGAAGGCTGATATGGTGGCTGCTACGCAGCATTTGAAACCGCCGCGTTCAGCGCGTCCCTCGGCCCTTGGCCCTTTCCCCTTACCCTCGGCCTATAAAAAAACGCCACCGCTTACGCGATGGCGTTTTGAGTTATTCAATTATTCGGCGTCGGTCACTTCCAGCGCTTCGGCAGCTTCTTCGGCTGCTTCGGCCGGGGCGGCTTCGGCTTCTTCCACGATCGCTTCGGCAACCGCTTCTTCGGCTTCCTCAACCAGTTCGGCATCTGCGATGGCAGCGGCAGCTTCTTCTGCGGGTTCTGCCGGGGCAGCTTCTGCTTCGTCCACGATTGCTTCCGCAACCGCTTCCTCTGCGTCGGCGATGTCCTGCTCGTCTTCCGCGTCGGCTTCGTCGCTCAGGTCGATCCCGTTGGTCGGCTCAAGCAGCGCACGGATGGAAAGGCTCACGCGCTTCTTTTCAAAGTCGATGTCGGTGATCTTCACGGTGACAACGTCGCCCACATGCAGCACTTCGGCCGGGGACGCGATGCGGCGGTCTGCGATCTGGGAAATGTGGATCAGGCCGTCGATACCGTCGATGACATTGGCGAATGCGCCGAAGGAGGTCAGGCCGACCACAGTCGCTTCGCAAACGGTGCCGACAGGATAATCCCGCTTGAGGATCTCCCACGGATTGTCTTCCACGCGCTTGTAGCCCAGGGAGATGCGCTTGTTTTCTTTATCGAGCGCCTTGACATACACGTTGACCGTGTCGCCTTCCTTGACCACTTCGCTCGGATGCTTGATACGTTTCCAGCTCAGTTCGGAAATGTGGATCATACCGTCCACGCCGCCGAGGTCCACAAATGCACCGTAGGAGGTCAGGCTCTTCACCGTGCCGGTGTATTCCTTGCCTTCTTCGATTTCGTTCCAGAAAGCTTCGGTCGCAGCCTTACGCTCTTCGCGCAGGACGGAACGGATGGAGCCGACAGCACGCTTCTTTTGCTTGTCCACGTCGATGATGCGGAACTTCACGGTCTGCTTGACCAGTTCGCTCAGCTCAGCGTCGCGCGGCAGACCGGTCAGAGAACCCGGAATGAACACACGCACGCCCTTGGTGTAGACCAGCACGCCGCCCTTGACGGCTTCTGCGATGACGCCTTCGAGAATTTCCTCGTTGTCCTTCGCTTCGGTGATCTGATCCCACGCAGCCTTTGCATCGTAGCGGCGCTTGGAAAGCATCATGGTGCCTTCGGAATCGTTTGTCTTCATGATGATGAGCTTGATTTCGTCCCCGATCTTCAGTTCTTTCTGCGGGTCGGCAGTCGGATCGTTGCTGTATTCCTCAACGGGAACGAAGCCAGCATATTTTCTGCCGATATCTACCTGTATTTCATTCGGTGCAATACCTACAACAACGCCTGTTACTTCCTGGTCAGAGCTCATTGCCTTGAGATTCTCTTCCAGCGCAGCCTCCCAATTCATTTCTTCTGTTTTGTTTTCGTTGATGATTTCGGACATGGTAAAAAGTACCTCCTTTATAATACCTGCAGGCGTGGACGCACCTGCTGTTACCCCAATGCAGTTGCAGGAGGAAAGGTCGAGTTTGCGCACCTCTTCGGCGCGTTCGACAAGATAGGTCCTGCAATACGGTTCGCACACCCGATAGAGCTTGACGGTGTTTGAACTGAAGCGTCCGCCGATCACGATCATGCAGTCGCTTCTTTTTGCGAGCGCTTCGGCTTCCAACTGCCGATTTTGCGTCGCTTTACATATTGTATCAAAAGATTTTGAATTTGTATATAGTTTTTCAAAAAATTCATGGATTTTTTGAAAAACTTTTACTGAAAAAGTGGTCTGTGCGACGAGTATAACTTCTTTTTCGGAAAATTCCGGATGTGCCTGTGTCAGCGAAAGAAACTGCTGCAGGTCGCCGCAGACGTAGGACACGCCTTTGCTGCGGCTGCGAAAGCCCTTGACCTCCGGGTGCTGTTCGTCGCCGGCGATAATCAGCACAGTGTCAGGCGACGTGTGCTGTTCTACAATGCGGTGGATTTTCAGCACATAGGGGCAGGTCGCATCCACATAGTCGATTCCCTGCGCTGTGAACAGGTCAAACACCTGTTTCGGCACCCCGTGGGCGCGGATCACAACTTTGGTGCCCGGCACAGCGTCTTCGGCTCTTTCCAAAATGGCGACGCCCTTTTGCTGCAGATCGTCGATCACCTGCGGATTGTGGATGATCGGCCCGAGCGTACAAACCGGATCGCCCTGCGCCACAAGATCATACAGCATTTTGACCGCGCGATCCACACCGTAGCAAAAGCCGGCTGTTTTGGCAAGCGTGACGGTTGGCGGCATGGCACACACCCCTTTTCTGTGAATTCGAAAGTTGGAATTCGGAATGGAACCAAGCTTTGCCCGGTTCAGATATGATCCCGGATCGTCTGAATCACCAGGGCGACCGACTCCTCCAGCCCGATGTCGCTGGTGTCGACCGTGATCGCATCGTCCGCCGGTTTCAGCGGCGCAATGGCGCGGTGACTGTCGTTGTAATCGCGCTGGATCATGTCGGCGAGCACGTCTTCGTATTTGACGTCCATACCCTTTTCAATCAGTTCTTTGTAGCGGCGTTCGGCACGCGCTTCAGGCGACGCGGTCAGAAAGATTTTGACCTGCGCGTCGGGCAACACAACGGTACCGATATCGCGGCCGTCCATGATGCAGTTGTTGTCGTGCGCGAGCTGCTTTTGCAGATCAAACAGATAGGCGCGCACAGCCGGCACCGCCGACACGGCGGACGCGGCAAGCGAGGCTTCAGGCGTGCGGATGGCTTCGGACACATCCTCTCCGCCAAGGAACATACGCTGTTCACCGTTCACAAAGCGCAGTTCCACCTGCAGATCGTCGGTCAGGCAGGCGGCAACCGCGTCCGGGTCCTGCGTATCAACGCCGAAACGCAGCGCGTGCACCCCGACGGTGCGGTACAGCGCGCCGGTGTCGATGTAGATATAGCCGAGCGCGGCAGCCGCGCGGCGGGAGATGGTGCTTTTGCCTGCGCCGGCAGGCCCGTCGATAGCAACATTGATCATAATCGTTCTCCTTTTATCAAACGCTCTCTCCTGCCAGATGGCCGGTGGAAAACGCGATTTGCAAATTGAAGCCGCCGGTATAGGCGTCCACGTCGAGCACCTCGCCGGCAAAGTACAGCCCTTCGCACAGCTTGGACTGCATCGTTTTGGGGTCCACTTCCTTCACATGGACGCCGCCGGAGGTGACGATCGCCTCTTCGATCGGTCGGAATCCGTTGACCGTGACCGTAAGGTCCTTGAGCAAATTGACCAGCCGGCCGCGCATTTCGCGCGTGACCTGGTTGACCTTGAGCGACGGTTTGACGCCGCACAACCGCACGACGACCGGCACCAGCTTTTTCGGCAGCAGACTGTCGAGTGCGTTGATAAAGTTTTTGTTGGAGGCGGCGAGAAATTCGCGCTGCACCCGGGCATCGAGCTGTTCATAGCTCAACGCCGGTTTCAAATCGATCTGGATCTCGTATCGTCCCTTTTCCATCGGTCGCAGATGGGTGCTGGCCGACAGGATCATCGGGCCGGAGACGCCGAAATGGGTAAACAGCATTTCGCCGAAATCCGTGTAGACTTCTTTGTAGTTGGTTTTGTCACGCACTGTGATCGCCACGTTGCGCAGCGACAGACCTTGCAGATCGGAGCAAAAGCCCTCGTGGCACACCAGCGGCACCAGCGAAGGTTTGGGATCGGCAATGGTATGGCCGGCCTGTTTGGCTAACGTATAGCCGTCGCCGGTAGAGCCGGTCAGCGGATAGGACATGCCGCCGGTGGCAACGATCACGCGGTCGGCGAAGATCGTTTCGCCGTCTTCGGTTTTGACGCCCGTCACCGCGCCGTTTTCGAGCAGCAGCGCCGTGGCTCTGCCCTGCCGGAGCTTCGCGCCGTTTTTCGTTGCAAAGCGCACCAGCGCGTCGACGATATCGACCGCCTTGTCTGACACGGGAAACACACGGTTGCCGCGTTCGATTTTCAGCTCCACGCCTTCGTTTTCCACCAACTCCATGATGTCCTGCGGCATAAAGCGCGAAAACGCGCCGTGTAAAAACCGGCCGTTGGTCGGCACCTGCGCAACCAGTTCGTTGATCAGCGTACAGTGATTGGTCAAATTGCAGCGGCCCTTGCCCGTAATCATCACCTTGCGCGCCGGACGTTCGTTGCGTTCGAGGATTGTCACCGCGTGTCCGCGCTGCGCCGCTGTTCCGGCTGCGAGCAACCCTGCCGCACCGCCGCCGATCACCAATACCTTTGCCATAGGAGCCTCCGATCATACTTTATTGTTTTATTATACATCCATTTTTCTAAAAAGTCAACTGATCCGAGTGTTTGCAACGCAGAAAAGCGGCAAGAAAAATCCCCGCCGAAGCGGGGATTTTGGGTTGTTGGCTGAGCCTGAACGGGCTTATTTGCCGATGCGGCTGATCATGTGTACGAAGAAGTGGATGATGGAGATGAACCAGCCGTAGACCGGAACATTCTTCGCGCTCTCGTACGTACTGCACATGCTGCAGCGGAATTCGCCGGTCGGTTCGCCGCCGATCGAGCCGGAAGCGTTGCCGCCGTACGGGGTCAGCTTGCCATAGGAACCGGTGATGGTGCCGTTGGCAACCTTGATCGTGCCGCTGGTGTTGTAGTTGCTGCCGTCTCTGACGTATTCGAGTGCAACTGTGTAGGTACCGGTCTTCAGGCGATTTCTGATCTCATTCGGTACAACAAAGTCGCCGTTGCCGTCGGTCGTGCCCTGGATGTTGACAGATCTGTCTGCATTGTAGATGCTGACATTCACGTTCGGCACGCGCGTGCCCTGTGCGTCGATCGAGGTGACCGTCAGGGTCATGTAGTAGTCACCGCAGCCGTTTTCGCAAACGTAGCAACTCCATTTCAGCGAACCGTCAGCCGTCGAGCCGGACTTCTCTGCGTTGTACTGGTAAGCACCGTGACCGGTCGATTTCAGCACGTTGTAGCCTTCGCGCAGGTGGCAGCGTTCACATTCGGTGTACGCCGTATGACCGTCCTGCGTGCAGGAAGCGTCCTGACCAGTAAACGCGATCATCTTGTGACCAAGCGCTGTACCGGCCGTGAAGACCGTGCTGTCCTTTGCACCGCAGATGCTGCAGCTCTTATAATAGGTTGCAGGTTTCGTGCAGGTTGCAACACTGCAAAGGGTTGCAGCGGACTGGGCTTCATCGAACGTGTGGGCCGACTTTTCGCCGTAAGTGCCGCAGCCGTTGACGCATGCACGGCTATGCGTGCCGTCGCCGTTGTCATGGTACGCGCCGGTGTAGTCGTGGCCGAGCTTCGCGATTGTCATCGCTTCCTTACTGGTCGGGTTCTGGCCATCCTTATCACTGAAGAACTGGCCGCAGACGGAGCAGTAGTAATAGGTCTTGTTGCCTTCCTTGGTGCAGGTCGGAGACTTGGCGTCAATTTTGAAGAGGACGTGCGCTGTCACTTCAATTGCTTTCTTGTGCACATAGCCGCAAAGCGTACAGGTTTCCTGCAGTTCGCCGGGCACCGTGCAGGTCGGTTTTTGGGTTACGATCTCTGCGCCGTAGCTGTGGGCAACCTTACCGCCTTCAGCAACGGTCTTATGCTCGCCATTGATCACCGCACCGTATGCGTCGCATCGCGAGCACTTGAAGGAGTGGGTCAGATCGTCATCGCCGTTGTCTTTGATCACCGCAACGCCTGGAGCCATCACGAAGTTATGACCGAGGGCAGGGATTGCAATCGCATTTTCATCTAACGCCGAACCGGTTCCATCGTCGTTATCGAACATCTTACCGCAGACCGAACACTTCCAGTATTCAATGTTGCCGGCTGCCTCACAGGCCGGTTCCTTACGTTCGACATGAACCAGCGTATGGGGTCGTGAACGGTGTCTGGAACGTAGCCGTGTACACGATTGTACCTTCGCTCTCACAGCTGGAGCCGGCGGTGATCTCGCTTGTGGTGGTCACAGTTTCGGTCTGCTGATGTTCATCCGGGTTGTTGGCGCAAATGCGCAACGCAGTGACTTTATACTGATCGCCGTCCTTGATCCAGGTGTAGGTCGCATCGCCCCAGTTGTGGTGAAGCATCGGGAGTACAACGATCTTTTCGTCGGTGTAGTCCTTGCCTTCGAAGGTGACGTTCGCAGTGTAGGTGATCTTGCCGTCGGCTTCGCAAACCGCGTCAACCGTTTCGATTGTCACGTTCGCATCAGCCGTGGTGGTATGGGTCGGATCGTTGGCGCACTTGAAGTTGGCAACCGCAGCGGTGTAGCCGTCGGCGTCATTGCCGGTCCAGGTAAAGTCAACGAATTCATACTTGTGGCCGAGTGCGGTCACAGTTGCCGTCTTCGTGTCGGTGTAGGTTCGACCGTTGAAGGTCACAGTCGCCGTGTAGGTCACGGTGCCGCCTTCGGTGCAGGTTGCATTGTCCGTCTGCGTGGTCAGCGCGCAGTTGAGCGTCTGATTATGCGCGGGATCGTTGTTGCA